>JABSOH010000038.1 GCA_013216065.1 Alphaproteobacteria bacterium | reverse complement strand
GCAAAATGCTCTTGAGCAGGTGCGGGTATTTGCAGAAACCGTGCAAATCACTGGGCTGGTGGTGACGAAACTCGACGGCACTTCGAGGGCAGGAATTTTGGTTGCACTGGCGCAAAAGCACGCGGTACCGATCCACGCAATCGGCATCGGGGAGGGTGCTGAGGATTTACAGGATTTTGATGCCGTCAGCTTTGCGCGCGCATTAGTGGGGCGTGAGTAAACCCCGGTGATATTTGCGCTTGGCTTAGGCGGATTTTCTACGAAAATCTTTGGTTTGATATGTTTTTTGATTTAAAAAAAGGCATTAAAGCAGGCCGTTTGTATCGTAGAAAAGTGAAGATTTTTTCTTTAAAATTCTTTTAAAGCGCTAAATAAATTCAGAAGATAGATGTTTATACATAGGTTTTTAAAAAAATAAAAATACTTCGTATTAGATATATTTTGCAACAGAATTATTATGAAAATAGATATAAAAAACACAGACCTTGCAGTTATAGGTCTTGGTTATGTAGGGCTTCCGGTTGCAGTGGAATTTGGCAAAAAATACCCAGTAATTGGTTTTGATATTGATAGATCGAGAATTGACGAGCTACGATCCGGGAAAGACAGTACGTTAGAGGTAAGTTCGAATGATCTGGCTGTTGCAAAAAAACTGACATTTAGCTGTGATGCATCGGATATCGCAAGTTGTGGAATTTTTATTGTTACAGTTCCAACTCCTATAGATAGTGCAAATCGTCCAAATTTAATCCCCATAATACGTGCAAGTGAAACTATTTCTAAATTTCTAAAGCATGGCGACATAGTGATCTATGAGTCTACTGTTTATCCCGGTGCAACAGAAGAGATTTGTGTTCCTATCCTAGAGAAACACTCGAAACTAAAGTTCAATCAAGATTTCTTCTGCGGCTATAGTCCAGAGCGAATTAATCCTGGTGATAAGATGAATACGCTCACTAAAATCAAAAAAATCACCAGCGGCTCAACTCCTGAAGTGGCCAAGGTGGTGGATGAACTATATGCCAGTATTATTACAGCGGGAACCTTTCCAGCAACAAGTCTTAAGGTGGCTGAAGCTGCCAAAGTTATCGAAAACACCCAGCGCGATCTCAATATAGCTCTTGTAAATGAGCTTTCCATTATTTTTAACCAGTTGGATATAGACACCATTGATGTACTTGAGGCGGCGGAAAGCAAATGGAATTTCCTGCCATTTCGCCCAGGGATGGTAGGGGGGCATTGCATTGGTGTGGATCCGTATTACCTGACGCACAAAGCCGAAGAAGTAGGTTATCATCCCCAAGTGATATTGGCGGGTCGGCGTATCAATGATAGCATGGCACTTTACGTTGCTCGCAATGTCATCAAGTTGATGTTGAATAACGGTATTGATGTTGCGCGCAGTACGGTCGGTATAATGGGGATCACTTTTAAGGAAAATTGTCCTGATATTCGTAACAGCAAGGTCGTCAACTTAATCAACGAAATGAAGAAGTGGGGTGTTGATGTGGTTGTGATGGATCCGTGGGCAGACGCTGATGAAGTGCTGCGCGAATACGGTATCCAATTAGGGAAAATTGATGCCGATCATCCCGTGGATTCATTGATTGTTGCGGTTGGACACAATGAATTTCGAGAATTAACATCGGCAGAGATTCGTCCGTTTTGTCGTGCTGATAAACCTGTTTTGGCTGATGTAAAAGCATTGTATGATCGCCATGCTGTGAGTGATGCAGGTTTTACCGTATTCCGATTGTGAGACAATCGATACCTAAACTAAGGAAAAAAGATGTACAATTACGCACCAATTACGGGCAGAAAAATTCGTGTGGCTATCATTGGCTGTGGCCGGATTGCAGTAAATCATTTCGACTCCATCGAGAAAAACTCTGATCATCTCGAATTAGCCGCAGTTTGTGATGTCGATGCTGTTACACTCTCCAAACATGCTGAAAAATACAAAGTCCCTGGCTATCTTAGTTTTGAAGAGATTCTGAAAAAGGAGAAACTGGATTTGGTGGCTCTCTGCACACCAAGTGGCATCCATCCTGATCAGACTGTGATTGCAGCAAAGCACAAGGTTCATGTGATGACAGAAAAGCCTATGGCCACTCGCTGGTGTGATGGGGTGCAAATGGTCAAAGCTTGCGATGAATCTGGAGTCCGCTTGTTCGTAGTTAAGCAAAACCGACTGAACATGACACTGCAATTGCTTAAGCGAGCGATTGAAGAAAAGCGATTTGGAAAGATTCATATGGTTCACCTTAGTGTCTTTTGGACTCGCCCGCAGGAATATTATGACCAAGCGAAGTGGCGGGGAACTTGGGAGTTTGATGGCGGTGCTTTTATGAACCAAGCAAGCCACTATGTTGACCTTCTTGAATGGTTGATCGGGCCTGTCGATAAAGTGCAGTCTATGATGAGTACTCATCGTGATATCGAAGTTGAGGATACTGGTGTGATCAATGTTCGCTGGCGCAATGGTGCGCTCGGTTCAATGAGCGTTACCATGCTTACCTATCCGGAGAATCTCGAAGGCAGTATTACGATCCTTGGAGAAAAAGGCACAGTTCGGGTTGGCGGTGTCGCTGTCAATGATATACAAGTGTGGAAATTTGACGAAGCAGCGGACTATGACCGGGAAATTCAGGCTGTTAATTACAAAACTAACTCGGTCTATGGCTTCGGTCACCCGTTGTATTACAAGAATGTTGTAGACGTTTTTCGTGGTCATGCAGAACCGGAAACAGATGGTCGTGAAGGTTTGAAGTCACTTGAACTGTTGATCGCCGCCTATCTCTCGGCGCGGGATGGTAAAACCGTTTCTTTGCCACTGGAATATTGAGTGTAGGCGAGTTCTTCAGGACACGAAAAATGCCAAATCTTGTTGGCTATGCATGCCCTGTGGCTTATCGAGAATACATTGTTTTCTGATCTGCATACTCGGCGGCAAGTGAATTAGAGCTATCTATAATGGCACAACAAAATTGGCTCGATGCACTGCGCACTATATGGGACAACTCCGATGACCAATATCTTCACGCACCCCACGGCTATCATCGATGAAGGTGCCGAGATTGGTGAGGGCAGTTGCATTTGGCATTGGGTGCATATATGTGGTCAAGCCAAGATAGGCAAAGGATGTTCTTTCGGTCAGAGTGTTTTTGTGGGCAATGATGTTGTCATCGGTGACAATTGCAAGGTACAGAATCATGTCAGCATTTACGATGCTGTTGTGCTAGAAGACGGTGTCTTTTGTGGACCTAGCATGGTATTCACCAACGTCTATAACCCGCGCGTTGCGGTCAATCGCAAGAGTGAATATCGCCGTACAACGGTAAAAAGAGGTGCCTCTCTTGGTGCCAACTGCACTCTCATCTGTGGTGTCGTCATTGGCGAGTATGCTTTCGTTGCTGCCGGCGCTGTCGTCAATAAAGATGTAAAACCCTATGCATTTATGGCAGGTGTTCCTGCCAAGCAAATCGGTTGGATGAGCAAACATGGCGATCGTCTCAGCCTACCACTTGTTGGGTCTGGGGAAGCTTTCTGTTTGCAAACAGGTTTGCGTTACACACTCGAAAACGGGCATTGCTCATGTCAAAGTCAATGATGCCTTTCATCGATCTCAAGACACAGTATGAGACATTAAAGCTTCAAATCCAGGCACGTATTAACTCTGTTCTTGAACATGGCCAATACATCATGGGGCCTGAGGTGAGAGAATTAGAACAACGCTTAGAGGCATACACCAATGCGAACCATTGCATCACGGTCTCGAGTGGTACAGAGGCTCTTCTCATTGGCTTAATGGCTCTTGGCGTGGGATCTGGTGATGAGGTCATCACGACCCCTTTTAGCTTTGTGGCAACCGCAGAGGTTATTGTTTTGCTGGGAGCCAAACCAGTATTCGTCGACATTGAACCTGATACCTGCAATCTTAACTGGAGGCTGATTGAAGCTAAGATTACAGAAAAAACCAAGGCCATCATGCCTGTAAGTCTTTACGGTCAGCCGGCGGACATGGGTGAAATTAACGCTGTTGCTGCTCGCCATGGCAATATTCCAGTGATAGAGGATGCCGCACAGAGCTTTGGTGCGGACTATAAAGGGCGCAAGAGTTGCAACCTGTCAACGATTGGCTGCACCAGTTTTTTCCCGAGCAAGCCCCTTGGTTGTTATGGTGACGGTGGAGCGATTTTTACAAATAATGATAAAATTGCTCAAGCTTGCCGCGAAATTCGTGTTCACGGCCAAAGTAAGCGCTACGTTCACACCCGCATTGGTATAGGCGGAAGGATGGATACATTGCAATGCGCCATTCTATTGGCAAAGCTAGAGAGTTTTGAGCAGGAAGTGGTAAACCGTATTACTATTGGTGAGCGATACAACCGAATGCTCGACAGTATCGATTTTACACGTCTTGTTCAGCGCGATAGTCGAACATCAGTATATGCCCAGTACACTGTTCTGTGTGAAGATCGAGAGCGTCTACGAGAAACATTTCAGCAGATCGGGATTCCGACAGCTGTGCACTATTCGGTGCCTTTGAATGAGCAACCTGCGTACAAAGAACTATGTTGCTCGGCCTGCACTCCGGTTGCAAATAATGTCGCCAAGAGGGTACTGAGTTTGCCGATGCATCCAAACCTTTCCGAGGAAGACCAAAAAAAGATACTGAGTGCGTTAGAAACCGCAGTATCTGCCGTATCTACTCCTTAGTCTGTCGAGCGCGATAACGAAGACTGATTGCAATGCGACCGTAGAAAATGTCATTTAGCGTGCACTCGAAACAAAATTGGAGAGGGCTAAGTCTTTCAGTAAATATTAGACCTGCTGTCACGGGTCATCGGTGTAGTTCTGTTTGTGGTTCCCTGTTAAAGGGAACGGAGGTATTTAACAGGCGGAAGTTTAAAGCATCCAGTCTTTTGCGCAAGCGTGAATTCCACTGTGCACAGCAGAAATTTTCGGGGAGATGATGTAGCGCTTGTGCCCTACGTGGCCCCTGTCAGAAATCCCGAGAATTTTCTGGAAATTGTATTGTGTCTTTGATTTACTCGCGGTGAATATTGCCTTGAGGAGATGAAACTGGTTCGGGATCATGTACAAATTGCGTCGTCTCGTAGAAAACGCTTTCCTGCACCTAAAACGTTGGCTGCAACAGGATACGCCAAAAAACTCTGCATCGCCGATATATACAGCGGCTCACGCTTGATTAAGCTCTGCCTTTGGAAAAACCAGAGAATCGATCGGAAGTGTTTTGTCAGCCAAGGCGGCCTCTAATCGTGCGTTCGCAAGCTGAATCACCGCCTGTACCAGATTTTCTAGTTCACCTAAATCAAGCTCATCACGCAGTAGTCTCTCAAAATCATCGAACCATCCATCCGTTTGTTGAGCCCTTTCGAACTGCAGTACACGTTTGGTTTTGTTCTCTTCCGCTTTGGCAGTACTCTTGACGAACTCCTCAAAAGTTTCTCTCCGCTTAATCGCATCGGCTGCGAGTGGTTGCAAACATAGCACGCAGAGATCAGTATTAGCGTCTGCCCCGTGGGGAACTCTTTGTCAGGGTAGGCGACTTTATCAGAATAGTGACGTGCTGCCTCCCATAGTGCTTTCCAAAACATCTCCGCCAATTTCAGGTAAAGGCGAAGCGGAAAACAGGGCCTAGGAAGCAGCTTTAGCTGCTGCAAACTTGGTCGCGACTGCTCGTCGTTTTTCCCCTAGTTTCGCAATGACGATTTTGGAAGCGGATTCACAAAGCGATCCAGTTCTCTGGCTTTTGTTTCGAGGCGGGATTTCTGTGATGTTAGTATTGCACGGACTTTATTCGGATCCTGTGCTAAGTCAGAGATGAGAGAAGACAAACGTTGTTTTTCCTGATCACTCAACGTTGTGAGAAGATCGAGACTTGCCACGTTAAATGAGTCGGACAAAGAACTCAGGAACGCGCTAGCGGCAGTTTTTGGCGACAACTCATGATTGCTGATCGAGTATGGTGTCTGCCTCTCGAATACACGCTTTCATGCTTCAAGACGTTCCCTCAAACGATCGCAGGCAGCTACCAATCCCTCCATAATTTGCATCGATTGTGGTATGTAGGCAACGTTGTTTTCTGCTTGGACGTGAGTGTTCGCACTGGTGGAATCGAAGATGCTGACTTGAGCGAGTTCTGGGTTCAGGTCAGCATTGAGCATCCAATCGATTGGGTGGTCGATACCCCTCTTGATACATGACGGTGGCCGACTGTGTGATCGATCTCGTTTCGTTGACATCCGGCAAAATAATAGAGCGCTGATCACGTGATCGGCAGGCGTCCTCAAGGATTCGGCCATTTTGTGAAAGCCTGGCGCGCCTTGGCCATTTGCTTGTCGTGCGGGATGAACCAGCTTTGATGTCGGGATCCCATTTTGCTCCCGCAGCCTTGGCCTTATCACCTTTATTGAACGGTACACGAATATACATCTGCAAGACTTCAAAGCAAATCGTGGCTTCGCCCTCCTTGATGTCCACGGCGATTTATCATCTCAACTTTACTCAATAATTGGGATGAACGAAGAGAAGGTTATCTACCTTGATTTCACGGACAAAACCTGTCCGTATGGATACAACATTCTGAAAAATGTCTCGGAAAACAAGAAGCCTCTGGTTGCCTCTGCTTTGCTGGAAGTGTTTGAAAAGTTGTTTGGGCAGAAGTCTTGGGGTTCTCGTATGGAGCATATCCTAAGAAATGTCATCTTGACCTTGCTTGATCAGAAAGGCATATCCACACTTAAAGATATTCCTCGGTTGCTTCTGGACAAAGACTTTCGGTCTGGGTGTGTGGCAAATATTTGTAACGATGAAGTGCGTAAATTCTGGAAGGATGAGTTTGAGAAATATCCCTACCCAACACGCATAAGTGCTATTGCACCAATACTCAACAAAACAGGTGCCTTTCTTTCTAATTCAATAGTTAGACAGTTTCTCGTTGAACACCAACAAGACCTGTCTTTAAGAAAAATTATTGATGAGGGAAAGGTTTTAATTGTGAACTTGTCTAAAGGTTATATTGGTAGTGACGCTTCGGCTTTGCTTGGTTCTGTGCTGATACACGCCTTGGCACTAGCCGGATTTTCTCGTTCTGATATACCAGAAGAAGAAAGAAAACCTTTTTTTGTGTACGCCGATGAGTTTCAGAATTTCACCACTTCATCAATCGTAGATATGCTGTCTGAACTCAGAAAATTTAGACTTGGGCTTATTCTTTCCAATCAATACTTTGCACAGTTGAATACAGATATTTTGGATTCGGTGTTAGGCAATGTTGAAACAGTCATATCTTTTCGGGTCGTTGTAGATGATTCCAGATACTTGGCAAAGGAATTTTTCCCTTACTTCGGCTTTGAGGACATTATCAATCTGCCTAACTACCACATTTACTTGAAGATGGTCATTGACGGCACGCCGTCAAAGCCTTTTTCAGGAAAAACTTTCTTATAAAGAAAAAAGCCAGAGTGTTCACTCCAGCTTTATATCGTTATTTCAAAGAGCGTAAATGATTGTCTAACTCCACTTCATCAACTAAACCTTGTGCAACTTTAATAATTAACTGACTGCTCGGGTTCCTTGTTTTGTAGGAATGCAATCACATCATCGTTTTGTACACGATAATAAATTTCTTCTACGGATAAAGTTAAGTCAATGGATTCAAACTTTATCTCATCACTTAAAAAGTAGTGTGTTGATTTCCAATCCTCACTTTTTCGAGCTACTTCAATATCAACAAAATCTTGCTCAATAAGTACATATTCTTGCAAGCTGGGAATATTTAAGTAGTTAATTCGTTTTGTTGTTTCATCTGTTTTTCTCGTTGATTTAGATAAAACTTCAACAATAATTACGGGGGATTCCGTGTAATATTCATTGTCTGTTTTATCATCACAAACAACCATAACATCGGGATAAAAGAAGTTTGAATCTACTTTTACTTTCATATCAGAACCAAAAGGTTCACAGGGCGAATTTTTTAAATGAATTCCAAACTCTCTAGAAATATTCACCGATATTCTTTCGTGGTTCTTGCTAGTTCCAGCCATAGCATAGATATATCCGTCAATTAGTTCATGCTTAATTTTACTGGTTAGCTCGCCGTTCAAATAATCTTCTGTGCTTATTAAAGTCTCTTTTTCAAGTGGCATAATCTTAACTCCAAAATTGATTGATGGTATTTTGTATGATTTGATATTTTTTAAATATCAAATTAACTCATCTTTTTTCTTCTATAATTAACAATACGATACATACTCTCGTATGTATCGGTCGTAAGTCTATCCCATCTCTTGTTCTTTGTCAATTTGTGGTACAAGTACAGCACAGAAAAAACCGCCTTGTATTGAATTTATCGTTCTTTTTTAATAATATAGTTATAAATATCACCATATCTGCATCAAAATTTCAGGTTAATAGAGGTGTCCAGATTCAACCTTATCTTGGTATACTTTAAACCAAATCACCCTGATAGTTAGTTTGATTATGGATAAAAGTCCAAATATAAAATGGACATGAACCAAATAATGATGATATAATTGACGAATGATCAGCAAAAAACAAGATTTTTTGTGGGCAAAGTCGGATAGCTCGTCTTGTTGTCACTTATCCAAAAGGGCCGAAAAATTATTTAATAAAAATGGAAGAGAAAAAATGAGTGAACAAAAGAAAAGTAAGCATGACTTTTATTTTAATACAGGACTTTACGAAACTGTATCCGAAGAGGAGATTGATGAGGATTTTCTAATTGGAGATGTAGAAGGTTATAACTTTATTGCAAAAACAGAAACGACTTTTTCTATCACAATAATTAATTTTAATAATTCATATTATTCATATGATCCATGTGAGAATTCTCAAAACTATTTTGAATCAAAATATATACTAGTCGAATTAAAATGTAAAAGATATGGCGATATTTATAACTATTTTATTAAAAAAATCAAAGATGAAAAAGATGAAAATTTATTTTATCGTAAGGTAGGGCAATCCCCAAGTCTTGCAGATATAGGTAGTGTAGAAGTAAACAAACTATATAAAAAATATGTGGATGGTAATCATTTACATTTTTATGAAAAAGCCGTTGGCTTGTTTTCTCACGGAATCGGGGCTGGTTCATTAATATATTTAAGGAAAATTTTTGAAGAGACCATAGAAAGAAAATTTATTGACAATATTTCCGCCGAGGAAAGTGCGGTGTCTAATTTTAAAAACAAGAAAATGGAAGATAAGATTAAATGTATTAAGAAATACTTGCCCAATAAAATAGATAGCTTTAGATCAGTTTATTCTCTTATGAGCGCTGGTGTACATACTCTTGGAGAAGATAAATGTAATAATATTTTTCCCCTTATAAGAGTAGTTATTAAGCTTATATGGCAACAGGAAAAGGACATGGCAATTGAAAAAGAGAGTAACAAAATGGTTAATGATGAAATAAATAAGTATACTCAAGAATTAGGAAAATCCACAAATAAATAGTTTATTTCTATTTAAATAAAGTACTTGTTTTGATGTGGTCGGCTATTATAGTGTCTAGTTTTTTTGGCATTCCAAAAATAGTCCTGTTTATCAATATCTTAGTCTTGGGAAGCATTGTCGGTAACAAGGGAATGAACGGGTGGCGGTCAGGATATAGCCATTCCGGTATTTGGTTATAAGGGCCACATCGCCATTAACCGTCGTTACGGTTTCATTCGTGCCTGTGCTGTCACGGATGCTGCTCGCCATGATGGTTCCCGAAGATCATGAGCAAACATGACACGGGATCAGAATTCCGGGCAGATAGTGCTTATCACTCGGGGGGCACGAAACATTCCTCAAGCGGCAGGGACTGATTTCCCGTCGACATCGCAGGAAACCCCGAGACAAACCCATGCCGTCTCATATCTCACGCGGCAACGCCAGCAAATCGCGTATCCGTTTTCGCCCTGTCTTTGCCGAACAGAAGCAGCGCATGGTTCTCTCCATTCGCGCCATTGGCCCCTGTACGTGCGAGAGCAAAGGTCACCCTGGCCAACATCGCCTGCAACATGAAGCCGTCTGGTCTTCTTTGAGCAACGAGCGCTTACCGGATGAATCCGGCTACTCGTCTCAAAATTGAGGCAAAAACTTCAAAAATAGCGATAAATTCAACAAAAATAACCCTTAAAACTTGCCCGCAAAACAACACACAAACCACACACAAAAAATCAGTTCTTAGGGGTGTCCACGTGCCAAAGCCCCCATATCAACCTTTGTCCCTGATTTATTACGGCTCAGTTTAAGATCAGGCTCCTTAAAGCCAGAGCACCACACTGGCTACACCTACACAAAAACGGAGCGCAACCTCAGATATCGTCAGCCCATCCTGCTCGCAAAGCGACAAAACTTTACAGCGAAAATATGATGAATAAGCCATCCGCATAGCGTAATCAATTTATAATGGTTTGTATATAGTGCCCAGGGTTGGCGCGAAAATCTTGACAGCACAGCCAGTCTTGAACTGACAGGGCAAATTTGGTGGCAATTCCTTCTGCCGAGGCGCAGGGAATAATCAGTACCGGAGCCGAGGTTGACGCGTAAAAGCCGTGAAGATTGCTGCTCATGCAATATCCTCAAGTGCCTGATGCAAACGAAGCAGGTAATCATCCCGGACCTCAAGCTCTTTAAGGTGCTGGTAAGTATCGTGAAAATACTTAAGATTGCTGCCGCTAGGGCCAGAGGCTTGGCAAATAATCTCGGCGATGGCGGCATCGCTGCACGCACCAGCGTACTGATGGTGTTCAGGGTCGGCGAGGAAGCCTAGCGCATGAATCGTATCCGGGGTGCCAGGATCGGCCGCTTCAAGGTGTACGGGGATCAGCTTGGGGCGATAAGCATCGTCGATCATTTCGCGTTGCCAAACACTTTTCAGCGCAACCACCAAATTATCACTGCGCACCCGAAAGGCGATGCCGTGGCAATGCCCGCCTTCGACCAATCCCAACACGCGACCGGGTCTTTCTGGCGTGCCGCGATAGGCTGTCGAGATGATGCAGTAGCTGCGCGATACCCCATCGGCGAGACCAAGAAAACGCCCTGAATGCGCAAAGTCCGGCCGCCACATCAAAGAGCCGTAGCCGAAAATCCACGCCTCGCCAAGAGGCTCAAAATGGTTGAGCCAACAATCCAAATCTCGGGCTTGATCCTCAGGTATCATCACTGTCTGCCTCGCTGTCTTCGTTATAAACCATTTTCCCGGCCTGCCCCAGATCCTGGATCATCAGGCGAATGCGTCGGGAGTCATGCACCCATCGTTCGATTGCTGCTGCATCGCCGCGCGCAGTAAAAGCCGCTAAGGCACTAAGGTCCTGCTGAAAACGGTGTAGCATCTCAAGGACGGCATCGCGGTTGTACAGAAAGACATCGCGCCACATCGCAGGATCGGCGTGCGCGATTCGTGTTAGGTCACGAAAACCGCCAGCAGAGTACTTCATGACTTCAGTTTTCGAGATCACATCATCGACGTGTTCCTGCTGCAAGTTGTCCTCAAGGTGTTCGGCAGTATGCACCATGGCGAAGCTGATAAAGTGCGGCAGGTGCGAAGTCATCGCCAACACCCGGTCATGATGTTCAGCGTTCATGATCTCAGGAATACTGCCCAAGGCGCGCCAAAAGTCTTCGAGATGTGCGATTTGGGCTTCATCGGTGCCCGGCGGCGGCGTGATTAGGGTATAGCGATTGCGAAACAGCCCTGCCGTGCCTGCTGCAGGGCCGGAATGCTCGGTGCCTGCGACGGGATGGGCGGGGATCAGATGCACCCAGCGCGGTATCAAGTCGCTGAGGTCTTTCAGCACTTGCGCCTTTACCGAGCCAGTGTCGCTGAGAATTGCGCCATGTCGCAAGCTCGGTGCCAAGGTTTTCACGATGCTGCGGAAACTACCGCTTGGGGTTGCGAGGATCACTAGATCGGCATCGTGGGCGGCGGTGACATCGTGGCTGAAACGATCACCGAGGCGCAGGCTTTCGGCTTCGGCGAGGTGATCAGGATTGCACTCGATAATGGTGATGCCGCCGCAGCAGTTAGCCTGTTGGGCAGCGCGAGCGATGGAGGAGCCAATCAGCCCAACCCCAATAATCGCTAATCGCGAAAAATGTACACCCATGGCAGGCCGATCCTTATCTATCCGTTAAAGCTTTGAGAACAGCCGCATTTTCTTTGGATAGACCGACGCTGAGGCGCAGACAATGCCCGAGGCCATATCCGGTCATACCGCGCACAATAATGCCATGACCGTGCAAAATTGTTTCGGCTTGATTCGCAGCTTCAGAGCTACCAAAATCGAGCAAGAGGAAATTCCCTACCGAAGGCAAGACGTTAATGCCAGCGCCACCGAGACCGTGAAACAATTTTTTACGCTCGATGATGTTTAGCGCTACGGTGTCTTCGAGGTAGGCACGATCTGAGAGCGCGGCAATTCCAGCAGCGATGCTTGGGATAGTGATGTTAAACGGCGAGCGTAGGCGTTCGTAAATGTCTGCCACTACCGGCGGGACAAAAGCCCAGCCGAGACGCAATCCTGCGAGGCCGTGAACTTTGGAGAAGGTGTGCATCACTGCCACGCGCCCTGTGGCCACCAGATCGTGGTGATCACTATAGTCTGGCGCGCGAACGTATTCACTGTAGGCGCAATCCAGTACCAGCAGCACATGCTCGGGCAACCCATGCACCAAGCGTGCAATTTCGTCTTTGGAGATGTAGCTTCCGGTCGGATTGTTAGGGTTGGCGAGAAACATCATGTGAGTATCGGCATCAGCCGCAGCAAGGAAGCCATCGACGTCGGTGCGATAGTCGGTCTCTGGTACATAACGCACTTCCGCCCCAGCGGCCTTACTAGCGATGGGATACATCAAAAAACCGTACTGGCTGATCAGCACAGCCGAATCGCGATGGGCAAAGCCTTTGGCGAGCAGACTGATAATCTCATCAGACCCTCTCCCCAAGATCACTTCGCCAATCGCGGTGTCTAGGCCGTAAAACGCTGCAATCTCGGCCTTTAATTCCTGCGGGTCGCTTGCAGGGTAACGATGCAGATTGTTCGATGTGGCTTCGAGCGCACTAATGGCTTTCGGTGTAGGCCCGCGCGGATTCTCGTTGGACGACAGCACGATGGGTTCATCAAAGCCCGCTGCAGCGTGTCCGCCGGCGATATAGCGCGGTAA
>JABSOH010000037.1 GCA_013216065.1 Alphaproteobacteria bacterium | reverse complement strand
GAGCTTGACCTTGATCCGCGGTGCTAGCGGCATTGGTAAAACCACCTTGCTGGATTGCCTCGCGGGCTTCGAGACCCCAAATTCCGGCACCGTCTGTTGGGCTGGGCGTGAATTTCACGGCCTAGCACCCCATCGGCGCCCGCTTTCGCTGTTGCAGCAGAGCGATAATCTGTTTCCTCATCTGAGTTTGCTGGAGAACGTTTGTCTCGCCGCAGAACCAGGCTGGCGCATTACCTTCGACATCAAAGCCCAGGCAGCAGAAACCCTAAGCTATGTCGGACTGGCCGAAGTTGCCGCGCAATATCCAGAACAAGTCTCCGGTGGGGAAGCCCAGCGCGCGGGACTCGCCCGCGCGCTGTTGCGCCACCAATACGCCCCACGCCCAATCCTGTTATTGGATGAACCCTACAGCGCATTGGACGACACCACTACCACTACCATGCATCAATTGATCCAGAAATTGTGCCAGAAACATCAACTGTGCGTCTTATTGGTCGCCCACCGCAAAGTACCTTGCGATCAGGTCTGGCGGCTCGAAACCGCCGCCAGCACCGTCCAGATACGCCAAGAATAACCTTGAAGACAAAACCTAGAATTGGTCTTCTTCGGTCGAGTTCGACAATGCCGTGGTTTCGGCATCCGAACCGCTCACCGCCCGCATTACAGCATCGAAATAGCCCGCGCCAACTTCATGCTGGTGACGCACTGCGGTGTAGCCTTGATCCGCCGCCGAAAATTCGCGCTGTTGCAACTCTGAATACCCCGCCATGCCACGCTCGTTGTAGGCTTTTGCCAACTCAAAGGTTGCCATGTTCAAGCTATGAAATCCCGCCAGCGTGATGAACTGAAACTTGAAGCCCATCGCACCAATCTCGCGCTGGAATTTCTCCATCGTCACAACATCAAAATGCCTTGCCCAGTTGAACGAAGGCGAACAATTGTACGCCAGAATCTGATCAGGGAACTCCTTACGGATAGCTTCGGCAAATTGCCGAGCATCATCAAGGTTGGGATTCGAGGTCTCCATCCACAACAGATCAGCGTAAGGCGCGTAGCTGAGGCCACGATTGATGCCCATTTCTATACCACCAGTGATCCGATAGAAGCCTTCTTTGGTGCGCTCATCCGTGATGAAAGGACGATCGCGCTCATCGATATCATCAGTAATCAAACGCGCACTTTCAGCATCGGTGCGCGCCAGTATCACCGTTGGAACGTTGCAGACATCGCTCGCAAGACGCGCTGCATTCAAGGTACGGATCATCTGCTGCGTCGGCACCAGAACCTTACCACCCATGTGTCCACATTTTTTCTCGGAAGAAAGCTGATCCTCGAAATGTACCCCGGCTGCACCGGCTTCAATCATCCCCTTCATCAACTCAAAAACATTCAACAACCCACCAAAACCTGATTCAGCATCGGCCACAATTGGCACAAAGAAATCCAAATCGGTGGTATTTTCACCGCGCAACTTTTCCATCTGCTGGACTTGATCGGCACGCTGAAAAGCTTGATTGATGCGCTTTACAACACTCGGCACCGAATTTGCCGGATACAGACTTTGATCCGGATACATTTGTCCCGCAAGGTTGGCATCGGCCGCAACCTGCCAACCCGAAAGATAAATACCCTTCAACCCAGCACGAACATGCTGAATGGCTTGATTCCCAGTGGTCGCACCCAATGTATTCATATACGGCTGTGTGGTGATATGCTTCCACAGTTTCTCGGCACCGATCCGCGCCAAAGTGTGCTCAGGTTGCACTGAGCCTGCGAGTTCTTGCGCCGTATCGTAGGTATAATCACGACTGACGTTTTTCCAACGCTCGGGAGCATAGTCTGGAGCAGGGAAGGAATTGAGGGCAGCAAGTTTCATTGCAAGGTTTCCTTTTGGTACCCATCACGTGCGCAAGATGTGATGGGTTTGATTGGATTTGGTATTCCACCTCAAGACGGGTGGACGCTCATAGTAAGATCCGCCATCCTGTCAAATTCTCGCGCCAAGAATTATAGCCGATCCTAAATAGATTGATTAAAATCAAAGAGCTTTTCCAGATTTTATTGTGTTCGTTTTCTAATGGTCTTTTCTCGCATCGATTTGTGTTTAATAGGGTTAAGGTCTGGAGAATTAAGGAAGCAGATACAGCACCAAGCTTTTTTATCGCATCTTGAGGTATCTTGTCTTTTGTAGAAATATCCATAAACGATGACAGAATTTTCAAGGAGTTCGGGCAATAAATCTTGTTCAACCCATGCCGTAACAATATCAGCGTTAGCATTTTGGTGCTAAACGATCCGATTGTCCGTAAGGTCTTTCCAATCAAAGCACCAATGGCGTTAATCCGCTTTTTGGCATGCCAATCCCGAGAACCATAACATCGCTGGCCGGTGGAGACATAGCCATTGGTGTGGTTCTTGTTTGTGGTTCACTGTTGAAGGGGACGGAGAGCCCCTCCAACAGTTTAAAGCATCCAACCTTTTGTGCAAGCGTGTATGTGCACAGTGGAAATTTTCGGGGAGATGACGTAGCGCTTGCGCCCTGCGTAGAAGCAGTTGTCGAGACACAAGATCCGCTCAGATTGCTCATACGGTGTCGACGATCTTGAGAATTATTTTCTCGTGATGGGTGCTTTATTCTCGCCTTTGGCACTCAACGCTGTTGTCTTATTAGCAACTCCGCTGCTCAATGATTTGTTGGTGATTTTTTGGGAACTCTCCGCTCACATCTAAAAAAAAGCAGTTTAGTGTGAGGGCGCAGATCAGAATTTTTCCGGTACAAGTCTATAAATCTTCTTGTTCAGGTTAGAAACTGTGCCTGACGATGTCACGCGGTCCAGTGATATCCTCAACACGCCTGACAAAAACTTCGGCCAGATGGACACCTCCATTAACCTATGCAGATTGTTTAATTTATGATTCACTGCATTATCGACAATGAATGAGAGTTGGAGAAATTTTCATGAAGCCATTCTGTAAGCATTTTTGATTTGCCGGATCATTTGTGCAGCATCTCTCAGATGCTGGTGATCCCCTGAAGGGCTTATCGAATGTAGTAAGACTTTGAGATATTCCATTCAATACTTGACGCAGGACTGAACTATTCGCGCGGTTTGCAAGAAAGTCGTCCTCCGTATGATCCTGTGGCGAGGTGCTGGTCCTGGCCGCACAGCGCGATGTGAGCGATGAGCGGATGGAATCCCCCCTCCGTGATCGTCTGGGTTAGATGCATTTTCCGGGTTTTGATCCTGGACGGCTATGCCTGATGCCAATACGATCCGCTCATTTCGCGAACGTCTCACCGAGATCGGTGCGCTCAAACTTCTGTTCAGGTGTTTTGAAAGGTAACTGGGGCTACTTCCCTCAAGGTAGTCAGATTGTCGACTGGTTTCAACTCCTCGTCAGCGGAATAGTCACGACAAGAAGCAACAGATCAAACAGGAAAATCGCCGTTCCCATGTTTGACTATAAGAACTATATTCATCGTTTTTGCTTTACCCGCTCGTTTGCTGTGACTGATGCCGCTAGACATGATAGTGCGCCATTGCTCACGTTCTCGGAAGTTTGGATCGCGCCACGCATGTCTTTGCGGAACGAAAGAATCGCATGGAACTGCGCACAACAGTCCTCAAACGTTCCGAGGCGAAAATTACTCTAGATATTGTAGTCACGAGATGAGAAATACGAGATTCTTGCAAAAAGGAGGATCTCACATGACACAGGTAGCATCACATCGTAGACACGACATGTCAGAGCAAGGATGGGGATTGCTGGAACCGCGCCTACCGGACTGCGTGGGCAGTTGGGACAGCATAGTCAGAGACAACCGGAAAAGTTTATCGACGCGGTTTTCTGGATGGCGATCACAGCGTTCACTGATCCTGAAATGCCAGGCGGATCGAAACTCCCTGACCGCTTGTTTGGCCATCTCTTTGCGTAGGAACGGCCGCACTACCCTTTTGCAAGAGCATCCTTGATCAGTGTAAATGGAGTTATCCTGATGAACAGACCGAACAAGGTCCAAAGAAGAACCACGGCTTCTGTTTAGGGATCAGCATCTGTGCCAGTACGACAGCCATCAGCACCGAGGAAACTAGGCATAGGAACAGCCATGATGTTCAAGCTAATCCAGTGCGCCGAACAAAAGTGAAGAAAAACACGCGGATTTCGGCACATGACTAAAGTGATTATCGAAGTGCAATGTGTAGACAGAATAGATGTAACCTAGGACAATCAGGTCGCTGCATGATTTCAACAACTCAAACACCAAATTTGACAATAGATCTCTTTGTCGTGGTAGAATCTCTCCTTGTCTCTCGGGTACACCATAAAGATTCATCTCCCCGATAGAACAGCAGGGGACAAGATAATGCGTTAAAAAATGGTGCGCGGCTTCGCACGACAGGTTCCCAAAAGTCCGTGTTCTCTTGACGGATCAGGAAAGTACGAATCTCTGGCTCAGACCTTGGTGGTGCGCAGGTAGGGGCGAATTTCATTCCAGCCCTGTGGGAAAATGTCTTTAGCCGCTTCGTTGCTGATCGAGGGAGGAATGATCACTTCATCACCAGGACGCCAGTCGGCAGGGGTCGCGATTTTGTACTGATCACCCATTTGCAGAGCATCAATCACGCGCAAAATTTCGTCGAAATTGCGCCCTACAGTCATGGGATAAGTCATGGTCAGGCGGATCTTCTTCAATGGATCAATGATAAACACGCTTCGCACAGTGGCGGTTAGGCTCTCTGCACCATGGATCATATCGTACAGCATGGAGATTTTCAGATCTTTATCGGCGACGATGGGGAAATCCAGCGTAGTATTTTGGGTATCGTTCACATCCAAAATCCAAGTGTTGTGGGCTTCTACAGTGTCGGTAGAAAGACCGAGAGGCTTCACGTTACGCTTAGCGAATTCTTGGCTGAGTTTTGCCGTCATGCCCATCTCAGTGGTGCAGACAGGGGTGAAGTCGGCGGGGTGACTGAAGAAAAAAGCCCAAGAATCTCCAATCCAATCGTGGAACGTTATCTTGCCTTGAGTCGTTGCGGCGCTAAAATTGGGGCAAATATCGCCAATGCGTATGGACATGGTGTCTCCTGGTCGTATATTTCGGTGTTTATGGGTTGTAAGAACTTCAGTATAGAGCCTTTTTGCTCAAGGTAAGAGGCTTTTTGTCTACTGAGTCCATTGCCTTAATGCGCTCAATTCTTTAGACAATAAACCTCTGGTGGCTTGACTGTCAGTCGTAACAGTAGCCGTAAGATTTTATTGACCCTAAAATTTTAAGGACGTGTTGATGAAAATTGTTGCGCTGAAAGAGACCGTTCAAGGGGAGAAGCGGGTTGCGATGACGCCAGAATCGGCGGGGCAGTTGCAAAAATTAGGTTATGCCTGTTTGATCGAGTCGGGTGCGGGGGCATTCGCAAACTATAGCGATTCTGCGTATGAAGCGGCGGGGGTGACGGTTTTGCCCAATGCCAAAGATGCGATAGCCGAGGCCGATGTACTGATTAAAGTGCGTCCACCGATGGCCGCAGAGGTTGCGCAATTTCGCCGGAAACAGACATTAATTGCGTTTTTCTATCCCGGGCAAAACGCCAAGCTTTTAGAGCAGTGCCAGCAGCGTTTGGTGAACGTGCTTGCGATGGATATGGTACCGCGTATTTCCCGTGCGCAAAAGATGGATGCACTGTCTTCAATGGCGAATATCGTGGGTTATCGTGCGGTGATCGAGGCAGGGAATCACTTCGGGCGGTTTTTCACTGGTCAGATTACGGCGGCGGGCAAAGTGCTGCCGGCTAAGGTGTTGGTGATTGGGGCTGGTGTCGCAGGTCTGGCGGCGATTGGTGCTGCGCAGTCATTAGGAGCGATTGTGCGTGCTTTTGATGTCCGTCCTGAAGTGGCAGAGCAAATCGAATCGATGGGGGCGGAATTTTTGTTCCTCGATTTTGAGGATGCTCAGGATGGTTCGGAAACTGGTGGCTATGCTGCGCCGTCAAGTCCCGAATTTCGCAAAAAGCAATTAGAGTGCTTCCGCGCCCAAGCACTTGAGGTGGATATTGTGATTACCACGGCGTTGATTCTGGGGCGCGATGCGCCGAAGCTCTGGCTGAAGGACATGGTCGAGGCCATGCAGCCGGGTTCGGTGGTAGTGGATTTGGCGGCAGAACACGGTGGAAACTGCGATCTGACTGTGGCAGATGCCAAGGTGGTGACGGACAACGGCGTGACGATCATTGGCTACACCGATTTTCCGAGTCGCATGGCGACGCAGTCGTCGAATTTGTACGCGACGAACATTCGACATATGATGGCGGACTTGACGCCTGAAAAGGACGGCCAAGTGTTGCATGACATGGAAGATGACGTGATCCGTGGTGCAACGGTGACGTTTGAGGGCGAGATCACATATCCGCCACCGCCGCCGAAAATTAAGGCGATTGCGGCAAAGCAGAAACTGAGCGTGCCAGAAAAAACTCCGGAGAATCTTGCTGCCGAAGAAGCTGCAGCGCAGAAGAAAGCGGGTTGGCAGAAGATCGGGATGCTGTCGATTGGTGCGGGTTTGATGGCACTGATTGGTTTGTATGCTCCAGCAAGCTTTATGCAGCATTTTATCGTGTTTGTGCTGGCGGTTTTCATCGGCTTTCAGGTGATTTGGGGTGTCGCGCGCTCATTGCACACGCCCCTAATGGCAGTGACGAACGCGATTTCCGGGATTATTATTCTTGGCGCGCTGGTGCAGTTAGAGACTGGAAATTGGGTGGTGACAGTGCTGGCGGGGATATCAGTCTTGATTGCCAGTATCAACATCGTTGGCGGATTTATGGTCACGCGCCGTATGCTGCAAATGTTCAAAAAATCTTAAAGAGCCGAGGCGAAGGCAGATGGCATGAATGAGTAGTGATCGGTTAAACGCCTAGCTTTATGATAGAAGTTGGGAGAAGCGGATAGATATCAGGTTGGATAAGATTTTCAGGGCTTCTGATCCTGTAAGGAATATTAACTCGCACCTGTTTCCGAACGACCATTTCAAGGCTTGCTTCCGTACGTATGAGAAGCGGTGACCTTAGTGTAGGAGTTTGGTTTGGCCGTTCACATCCGTTTATTCGGGGCTCCGCTCCTCACCATCTAGGAGAATAGCAAATGTCGTATATCGGTGCTGATCTCCATACGAATTCTTTTACGATTT
The DNA here is from genome assembly GCA_013216065.1 of Alphaproteobacteria bacterium. GTDB lineage: Bacteria > Pseudomonadota > Alphaproteobacteria > JABSOH01 > JABSOH01 > JABSOH01. The sequence goes on along the minus strand of JABSOH010000037.1, from coordinate 6,034 downwards.
GCCATCTGGAAACGGGTGGTAACGAGGTTTTAGTAACATACCAATTAGGTCGGTCTGATCTAGAGCAGTTTTGTCTGACGCTTAATGCCGATAACGAGATAGCCGTTGAAGCAACGGGGAATAGTGCTTGGTTCTGTGAAGAAGTTCGGCCTTGTGTCAGCCAGATCGTTGCGGTCAATCCTAGGCAGTTTCAAGTAATCCGCGCCTCAGTGAAGAAAACGAATAAGCATGATGAGTATGTATTGGCACTGCTTTTATCGAAAGATATGCCGCCGGAAACACGATTGAAGTCCAGGGTCGAAAGTGAACTAGCCTCCCTGTCGTTCGGCCGGGATTTTTTGGTCAAACAGAGGGTTCGTTTGATTAACAAAATTCATACGCTGTCTGTACGCTATGGTTTGAAGTTGAAGAAAGGAAGTCTTAACAGCCAACGCACTCTGATAAAACTGGATATTGCTCAGTTTTCGCCACTTGAACAAGCTGAGTTGCGTATTCTGCGTGATCAAGCACTGAGCCTCATTGTCTCTACTCAGAAAATGGATATGATCATTGCAGAGGCAGAACAGGCACTTGATGGCTATGATAGTCTGATGGGCATCAAAGGGATCGGCCCATGTTCAGCAGCAATCTTCCCGTCGGCCCCCGGGAACGTAAATGATTTTGAAAGTGCTGACAAACTGTCAGCCTATTTCGGGATTGTGCCACGAGTCAGCCAATCGAATGATATAGATAATCGTGTTTGGGTTACTAAACGCGGTAACAAACCGGCCCACACGACTCTGATGCAATGCACATTAAGTACAATTCGATACTCTGGATATCTGAACAGTTTTTATCGGCGAATTAAAGATAAAGTGCTGGGCTGGAAAGGTAATTATCGCTCCTGCACGCAAACTACTCAGCATTATCTTCGACACCCTAAAAAATGGCTGGATATGCGAGGATTTTACAACACTTACACGAACAAAAACACCAATTGCCTCTGGACAATTATCATAGGAGCATCATCATGATGTCTGTTGGATTACAAACTGCGGCCTATATTGCGGCGACAGTTCTGTTTATTCTCTCGCTTGGTGGGTTGTCGGATCAGGAGAGCACGAAGCGCGCGGTGTGGTATGGAATCATTGGGATGGCGATTGCTATTTTGGCAACAGTATTTGGGCCTGCAGTGAGTCTCGGTGTTACTTTGATCGGCGCGATTCTGGTTGGTGCGGTGATCGGTGCAGTGGTAGCCTTGCGCGACGAAATGACGGGCATGCCGCAATTGGTAGCGGCATTGCATTCGTCTGTCGGTCTGGCAGCGGTGTTTATCGGGCTGAACTCGGATCTCTCGGTACACGATTTTGCTTCGAACGTCGAACGGGTAATCTACGAGGTCGAGATTTTCCTTGGAGTGTTTATCGGCGCGGTGACGTGCACCGGCTCGATCGTGGCCTATGGCAAGTTGGCGGAGCGCATGAGTGGTAAGGCATTGATCCTGCCTGGGCGGCATGTCTGGAACGTGCTAATGCTGGTGACCTCGGTGTTGTTGTTGATGATGTACATGAACCATGTCGGATCGTGGACGCTGTATGTGATGACTCTGATTGCCTTTGTCCTCGGTGCGCATTTAGTGTTGGCGATTGGTGGTGCAGATATGCCGGTAGTGGTCTCGATGTTGAACAGCTATTCTGGTTGGGCGGCGGCAGCGACAGGTTTTCTGCTCGGGAATGATTTGCTGATCGTGACGGGTGCGCTGGTAGGCTCTAGTGGTGCGATTCTGTCGTATATTATGTGCAAGGCGATGAACCGCCATTTCCTGAGTGTGATTTTGGGCGGTTTTGGCAGCAGTCAAGGCTCGGCGCAAGAGATTGAGGGCGAGCAGGTCGCGATTGATGCTGATGAAGTTGCTGCGAGCTTGGACGAAGCCGATAGCGTGATCATTGTCCCGGGCTATGGCATGGCGGTAGCGCAAGCGCAAAGCTCTATTTCGGAACTCACGCGGCGTTTGCGCGCCAAGGGCAAAAAGGTGCGCTTTGCGATTCACCCCGTGGCCGGGCGTTTGCCGGGTCATATGAACGTGCTTCTGGCTGAGGCGAAAGTACCATATGATATCGTGCTGGAAATGGACGAGATCAACGAAGATTTCCCCGATACCGACGTGGTGATTGTGGTGGGCTCAAATGATGTCGTAAACCCGTCGGCGCAAGACGATCCAAACTCGCCGATTGCCGGGATGCCTGTGCTGGAGGTCTGGAAAGCCAAGCAGGTCTTTATCTCGAAACGTGGTCAAGGCACGGGCTATTCGGGAATCGAAAATCCATTGTTTTTCAAAGAAAATTCGCGCATGTTTTACGGTGATGCTAAGGCCTCAGTGGATGAATTGCTGAACCTCTTGAACTAGAGTCCTTTATGACTGACGAGTATAACCGACGAATGTGGCGCTGAAATCTCTGCCCCGAGGCTTCAGCCGAGGGCCGTGCTTTTGTTGCCAGAACCCGCATTACAAAAGTTCCTGTGCGTGACGCACAATACGATTCGTGCGGTGTTTGAAGGTGGCAAGTGTCTTTACTGGTGCAAAATCGCGCACAAAGGGTACGAGGCTGAAAAGCGTTTACTGCAAATCAGGTTATTGAAGGTGCAACACTGAGCGCACGCCGTGGTGTTTTCAACGTTATATCGCGCATTTGCCTACGGTAGGCGAGATGGTGTTTTTCGACCGCAGTTGGTGCAGCCGCGCCGGAATCGAGCAGGGTGATCCTCCCTGAAAATTAAGGGTGTTTTGTAGTAGATTTTTTTTGGTACAATGAACGGAAGATTTTGAATGAAGAAGGGCAAGATTTAGTGATGTTCAGATTATGACGATCCTGAAGCAGTCAACAGATGGTATTTCGGTTGCGGCTCTTCGCTCAAGGAAATGAATGGTGTTGACCGCGGGGTATATAGGCCGACGATTTTATAGCGGGAACAATCATCTATGGCTGCACAGTGATGGAGTCCCGGTGCAATCTTGCAGACTGCATCTGGTCACTAGGAAATTATAGCGTTTCGGGTATTTTCTCTTCTGTACGCGATTTTCTAGTTCACCCAGTCAGTGGAGAACTTTCTGTACCGTCGGTGCTGATAACAAGGACTTCATGTAAGCACAACATTTCATTAACAATGCGCTTACATACATTGAACGCTACAACAGAACCGTTCGCCATGAATGGCTCGGAACAAATCTATTCAATCGAGGAGGGACAAGACTACGCAACAAAATGGCTATGGACAGACAACAATGATCGTCCCAATAGGGCTACTGGGGCATAACTCCCGCATTGAAACTCACACAACATCAACAACAAAAAATCGCCGCATGAAAACCTGGTTCTAAATCACACCAAAAAAGGGAGGATTACCTGTCGACTTTGAGATTCCGTGATGGAGGCTGGTTTGCAGTATTCCTGTGGCTCGCAGGGAGGTCGTCCACCCCGTGTTGATGTTCAAGGCTGGCAGCGCAACACAATGTGAGCGATGAACGGATGGAATTTCTGATCCGGGATCGTCTGGGCTGGTTGCGCTTTTTAGATCTGGAGCCTGGCTAGGCCTAATGCGCTGGGTATTCCTAGAGCATTTGACGAGGCGATCTTCCGTCGTCGTGCGTTGTTCCGTGCGGGGTATTTCCCCGCGGTGGTCGGATTTGTAGCCTGGTCTCTGCGCCGGGGCAACGTTTATGTGAAGAGGAAAAGCAGGCCGTGAAGCGCGGGAGTAAAGCCGAAGATATCTGCTAGGCCCGCCCGAAAGGATGTTGACGCCCGCTGGACGGTGAAATTCCGTCAGGGTGACGGTCAGGATATAGCCATTGACCGTCGTTACGGTTTCATTCGTGTCTATATGCTGTCACAGGTTCTGTCGCCATGGCTAGCAGGCTCTTTATGCCCTTCCTGAATCCTTAGTAATATATTCTCTCACCGCAGATAAGGCTCGAACAGAGGCAAAACATGCGTGAATTTTTGACATAAAAAAAGCCTTGTTGTACAAGCGAGACCATCATGAACTGTGAAATAAAAAAAATACGACAACAATCCACCACACCGAACACATCAAACAAAACAACACAATACCCGAAATCATGCCCTCCCCGATGGAATGCAACATTATGAACCGTTGCGCCTGTTACGCAGAGCTGCGCATGCCTTGCGGCTCAGTGACTCGGCATTGAGCCAGTATGAACTATTGCTGAGTTACACCAAGGCTATAGACTGGCGGTCAGGTAATCTATGTATTTGCTGGATGTCAGTGCAGAAGATCGCCGAAAAGCTCGCTAAATCGGTGCGGCAGGTGCAATACAACAACAAGCAGCTGATGCAGGCTGGTCTGATCGCCTTTCGTGACTCGGCTAGGTATCGTCGCTGTGGCCAGCGTAATAAAGCGGGTGTGATTGAGTGGGCCTATGGCGTCGACTTGAAGCCGATCCTGGAGCCGGCTGGATGACCTCGAGGATTAGCCCGAAGCGATGGCTCGACAGGGCGCAGAACGCACCAGAATACGTGATACCTTGCCGGATTGTCGTGATCTCTATCAGAGCATGCCCTGTCATTGATGGAACAACAACCACGCCTGGAATTTGGTCACTGGACAGACTTGCGGCTCTGTATCAGCAACTACAAAATCTCTGGGAGGACATCGTGCAGTGGTTCAATGATCACGATGCAGAAGAGGCGGATGCCTTCGGCATCAAAGATGTTGACAATGGAAAACAGCGAATGGCCTGCGGCGAACAGGGTGAAGGCGCGTCTGATGATCGCAGCCTTGTCTGGATCAATGTCTCTCTCACCCTTGACCTCACAGCCATCGCACATCTTCATCCAGTAGCCCCGTAAAGGCATGGCGAAGATTTTTCCTTCCAGTGCCTGCCCTTTCATGGGCGCGTTTGACCTGATGGCGCATGGTTTTGAGAAATAGGACGTTCATGTGCCTTTGAAGCCGATATGCAATTGAGAGCCTCTATTAAGCATTTAAAATTGTGTGTTTAGTGTTACTGTTGTTGTTTTTTTGTGGTTTGGGCGAACTGTGTTTTGTGTTTTCTTTGGAATTTTCTGTTTGTCTTGCCGCTTTTTTGTATGCTGTTGCTGTGTTTTATCTATGCCGGAGCGATTTTCCCGCCGGAGCTTTCTCATGTTGTAGACGATGTTGGCCATGCCGATCCTTGTTCTGACCAGCGCCTTTTCAATGCGGCGGATGAACATTCCCATAGCCTGTTTTTGCACGGCGAAGACACGCTCTATCGGTCGAGCTGGTCGCCTTTCCGCGCCGGATATGCACAGGCATGGGCTTGCCTCTATGGCTTACGATAGAGGATGTTGCTCTGGTCGCCGTGTTTGTGCAGAAAGGTCTCGTTCTTTTTTTGACCGATAGGCACTATCCGCCCAGACACCGGATGCAGTATTGCGCTTATCCAAAGCCGCAACAAGCGCCCGTCATGTTTGGCGGTAACATCCCATTTGCAAATAAAGCGGTGTCGTTTGTCGATAGAGAGATGAGCCTTGTAGCCAAAAGTGGGGATATCGATCTGCTTGCCGCTATCGGCCCGCCCGTGCCTTGCCGGTCCAGCGGGCATGGGTATCCTTTTGTCTGGCCTTGTGCGGATTATCGGGCCAAATCTCATGTGCCGTCCTTGATCGCCTGGCGTTCACTATCCGTGTTGCGCGGCCTGGGCGCAGACACCAGGGTGGAACCTACAATCTGTCCAGACATGGCTATAATATCCCGCTTCCCGGATCGCTGGATCAAAGCGTACACACAGGTTGTCAATCGCTGGTCAGGCGTTCCCGGAAGGCCCAGAGCATCCGGTGCCAAGACCTAGGAAGCGCATGAAAGACAAACGGTCGTTGATCAGAAACTCCGTGCGATCATCCGGGAGAGTGTTCTGCGTCTGAATGATCAGGATCTTGAACATCATCACAGGGTCGTAAGCCGGACGGCCACCTTTCCCTCTGTCTGAATAGGCAAGCGCTACTTCCGGATCAGCGCGGAAAATATCAAAATCAACCGCAACACCCCAGTTGAT
>JABSOH010000036.1 GCA_013216065.1 Alphaproteobacteria bacterium | reverse complement strand
CAAGGCCTGTAAGGATGAAGCCCATTGTTGATATTGACGAGAGCGGTTTTGCCCATGATATGCCCCCAAGGGGCAGAGCTGTGACGGCAAACACGATTGGCATGCGCGCGCGGAAAAGTAAGAAGGACCAGTGTCAACTTGGTGCCCTGACCGGCTCAACATTGCTCACAGCTTGCATGTTTCAATGCAATATTGACAGCGCCAGGGCCTGAGTTCACCATAGACCTTATTCTGCAGCAGGCTGTGTTTTGGTGATGGACAATTCCATAAACGGGACTAGACAAACCGGACAATCAACGATGCAAATCACACCTTCGAATTTCTGCCTTCATCTTCACCCGCCCAGCGAACACAAATGGGCGCAGGCAAAATCCCCATGCAGAAAAACACATTGCTCCGTGGAGGAAGTGTTCAAAAAAACAACATCAATGGAATCATTCTTGAGGCGTTTGGCTATAAACCTGAAATAGACGAAAATACCTTATTCGTTTCAACAGTGCTATCTCGCGACCCGGAGGCGCGAAAGGCTACGCCTGAACTGCGGATCTTCGGTTGCAAAAATATTTCCCGGACGGGGCATTCGATCTTACGGCGACCGAATAGGATTGACAGCTTAGGCTAGAGTTCAGACATTGGCGTTCAGTTTGTCCTGCAGGCCGAGGGGCGAGTGCGTAAAGACCTCAAGCCCGTCCTTGGTCACTGCCAACATATGCTCATACTGCGCCGAGAGCGTGCGATCTTGCGTCACAGCGGTCCAGCCATCGGACAACATTTTTCCATGAGGTTTGCCAAAATTCACCATCGGTTCAATGGTGAAGACCATGCCCACTAGCAACGCGAGCCCTTTGCCGGGATTGCCGAAATGAAACACATGCGGCGGTTCGTGAAATTTTCGCCCGATGCCATGTCCGACAAAATCGCGCACCACCGACATCCGCATGCCCTCGGCATAGTGCTGAATCGCATGACCGATATCGCCCAGCGTCGCGCCTGGACGCACGGCATCAAGGGCAAAGTTCAGGCTGTTCCACGTCACCGTACACAGCCGCCGCGCCTTTAGGGGAATTTTATCGCCCACGCCGTACATACGGCTGGTATCTCCGTGCCAACCGTCGAGGATCACCGTCACATCGATATTGATGATATCGCCTTCGCGCAAGAGGTGGTTTTTGGACGGAATCCCGTGGCAAATCACACGGTTAACGCTGGTGCAAATCGATTTTGGGAAGCCGCGATAATTCAGTGGTGCAGGAATCGCGTCATGATCCCGAATAAAGCCATCGCACAGATCGTTCAGCTTCTCGGTATTGACCCCGGGAACGACGTGAGGTTCGATAAAATCCAGACACGCAGCAGCAAGCTGACCTGCACGACGCAAGCCCCGAAAGTCGCTTTCGTCATACAGCGTGATCCGCGACGTGTTATCCATATGTTGTTGTCCATCGGCTGTTCTTGAGGAGACAGCACTTCACGCATCCTGCCACCTAAGTGGACGGCGCAACTTGATGACATCCCGCGCGGGTTCCACCGCACAACCCCATGCCTGAACTTCAAGCCCTGCCGCCATCGCCATCCGGCACAGGGCTGCATAGCGCGGATCAATTGCCTCGGCAAGACAAAAGATGTCGCAATCATCGCGCTGCACCACAAAAAACAGCCCGCCGCGGTGGCCTTGCTGCACCAGAGAACACAGAGTCTCAAGGTGCTTTTGCCCGCGCCGGGTCACGGTATCGGGGAAACTCGCCACGCCAGAGACCGTGCTAAGGGTTGCAGATTTGACCTCTAGGTAATAGCGCTGCGCATCCCCCGGACGGCTCAGACAAAAATCAAGACGGGTGTTCTCCGCAACCGCCACTTCAGCGCGCACTTCAGGCCAATCGCGCAACCCAGGAATTGTTTTCGCCGCCAATGCGTCTGCCATAACGCAATTCGCCCTCAAGGTATCAACCCCAACCCGTGCTTTGGCGGTTTCAGAGACCACCCAGCGATAGGGCAATTTCGCCTTCGGATTGCGCGCCGGAGCAAGATATACGCGCATCCCTGGCTGCGCCAGCCCAGTCATGGCACCGGGATTTGGACAATGCACGGTGCACTCACGGCGATCAGGCAACACAACATCGGCTAAAAAACGCTTATAGCGCCGGATCAGCGTGGCTGGGATCAGCGCAGTCATGAACCTTTCCGCTTAGCTTCGACCTGTTTGACGATATCATCAGCGCGTAACCACGTTGCACTATTCACCGAAAATCCGCGCTTCGCGCGTAGAGCATAAGCTTTGCTCTGCTCCGGCTTGTGTTCAAGCAGAGCGGCCTCAGCAAGCGCAAGATCGGCTTCACCCGACTCGTCAAGCAGTCGATAAGCGTGCGCAAGACTATGCCAATAGCCTGGTACCTCCGGCTCGAAACGCACCGCCTGCAACAAATCGTCTCGAGCGGCTAAAGCGTGCGCGCTGGTGGCTTTTTTCAGCCAAAGCCCAGCGCGTTGATAGCGTATCAACGACGCCCAAGGTAGCCGTTTGATAGCCTGCCCGTAATACTGCAACGCTTGATCTTCACGACCTGCTTGCCGTTGAATATCCCCCATGAGATCGTACAGAAAACCATCTTCAGAATGCTCCGCCAGTATGGCCTGCATCAAGGCAATCGCCTCACCATAGCGCGCCAGCCGCATCAGCGCAATGGCACGCGCCATCTGCCCCGGCAGATGCTCAACCCCTTCAGAGTACTGCATCAACACTTCCTGTGGCGCATCGCTAAAGCCTTGTAGCTTGGCACGCACTCGATCGTGTATCCTCTGCCAGCCAAGCGGAGTCGAGCGTGCGCCCAAACGCTGAAGCTGGCGCGCAAAATATGTGATCCGATCCTGAGTCAGAGGGTGGGTTTGCAGGTATTTAGCCTCGGCATGTGCAGGATCGGGGTAGTTTTCGAGTAAACGCTGATTCAAAGCCAAAATCCCCGAGAATCCTAACCCAGAACGATGCAAAAGCTCGCTCGCACGACGATCCGCCCCCGACTCCATACTGCGCGTGAACTGCAATTGATTGCGCACCCCGACATGCTGCCCAAGCAATTGCCCTGCAATCAACAACTCAGGGCTTTGGGTTGCCAAAGCCAGACCAAGACCCAACGCAATCCCGGCAAGGGAAATCTGTTGGCTCTCAGCAAATTTTCCGGTCAACTTCAAAATATCATTATTCACATAATGCCCGAGCTCGTGGGCAAGCATTCCAGCAATCTCGGTGGGGTCTTCCGCCTGCCGCAACGACCCAGTATGCACCAGAATTTGCCCGTTGGGCAGTACCGTGGCATTGATGTTGGGGTCTTGAATCACCGTAATGATCAGCCGCTCATCGTCAAGGTTGGCCGCCTTTAACAGTGGCTGCATATAGACCCTGAGAGCATTCTCGATCTCGGTATCACGCACCACCGCCTGTGCCGCAGCACTACTGACTAGAACGCCAAATAACACCAGAACGCCAAAATACCAAAGGTCTGGCATAAGCCTTGAGGTTAGACGCTGCACAAGATAAGACATGGACACTATATTAGCAATCTTGAGTACAACAGCGATATGAAAATCTGGCGATCGTGGCAAAATATCCTCCATCTAGCTGCACTTAGTTTCGGCCTCGCAGCTTGCTCTCAAAGCGCGAATTTCTTTAATTTGCCCGACAGTTTCTCGGCCTTCCGCCGTGCCAATCTGCTGGCTTCGGACCAATCGAGTCTCAAGGCCGGACAGAAGGTACTCGACCTCGGTGGTAACGCCGCCGATGCCACCATCGCCATGGGCTTTGCCGCCTTCATCTCGCTGCCCGCACGCACCAGCCTCCACGCTCAAGGCGTCTGCGTCGGCTACAGCCCCAAGGATAAACGCGCCTTCAGTATCGACTTCACCCAGCCCGGCACCACTGTACTTCACGGCCTCATTGCGCTCTACGCACAGCACGGCAAAGCCAAGTGGTCCGCTCTGCTCGCACCCGCCCACCGTCGCGCCCTGCTCGGCGGCGGCGCTTTCAGCACTCTGTTGAACGGCAATGATGCCGCCATGCCAGATCATCTCCGCGATCAGCACGGCAACACTCTGCCACGCCCTGTCCTTACCAAAGTTCTTGAAGTATTGATGCAGAACCCCCTGAATTTTACCAAAGTTGCGCCATTTGCCAACAACCCCAAATGGCGCAATCGCATCGCCATTACCGCCAGCAACACCATCCAAGTTGGCGATAGCCTATTGGCGATTCCTGTACATTCCAGCCAGGCGCGTTTCACCACTACCGTCCGCCCTACCCCCTCCAGCGGTACCCCACCCGGAGTACTGTTTGGCGCGATGGACGCTAACGGGCTTGGCATCATGTGCGGCGTTGCACTTGACACGCCCTACGGCGCGAATTGGGATGATGATAACGATTCTGCTCTTCCCGGTGAAACCTTCAGTACGCAACCCCTTATCCTGCCGAAACTGTTCGTCGCCTACACCCCCAACAATGACAAACTCAAATGGATAGCGGGCTTCGCCCCCGAGTTCTCCGATGCAGCGATCGCCAAAAGTTGGGATACCCTGCTTGAGGATAACCTCGTCAACCTCGACTCCGAACTCGGCTACGCCATGAGCTACTGCCCAATCGGCTTGCCCAATGCCGGAAACGATAACCCGATTCAATGCATTACCTATAGCGGAATGCTCGGTGCGCTCGGACACGCCAACCGCCAGTAAGGAGGCATGGATTTTTGAGGGGCTTGTCTCACGTGAATACAAGACAAAAGCAACACACCGAATCCTGAGGCAAGGAGTCTGAGAAGACTACAAGCGCTTTGATTCTAAGATGATAGCAAATTCCACCAGCCCTTGCGTTCAGGTTTGATCGCGGCGGTGGCATCAGGTTGCGGTTTACCACGCACCACCGGAGCAGAATACTCAACAAAATTTTCCGCCTTTGCAATAGGCTGTGCGTCCTGAGTGTTATTTTTTGTGGTCAGTGCTACCTCTGCAGCGGGTTCTGTTGTCGAGACAGAATCTCCAGTTGACTCATCTTTAGACTTACGATATCGCCGCTTACGCTTCGGTTTGGTTGCGGCTTTCTCTTCAGAAATCTCAACCTTTCTTACCTCAGCAGCAGTTCCTTCGGTGGCTTCGCCCTTGGCAGAAGTCGTCTCTACGGAAACCTCTACCTGAGTTTCAGCACTGGCCTCCAAATCTTTAGCCGTACTCTCCGCCGCTTCCCCCGATTTGCGATTGCGCCCCGAATTCCGCCGCCGCCGCCGCCGCCCTTCCTCGGTGCGCTGCTGTCTAGTCTCCAATCCACTCTCGGAAGTAGTCTCGTCAGAGTCGGGCTGTACCTCGTCCAGTACAGCCCGTTGCCTGCCCCCCTGATGTTCGTTGCGGTCCTGATGACGGTCGTTATTCCGCTCGCGGCGTTTCGCACTACGATCACGACGCTCCTGCTGGGGGCATCCCTCTAAAGACCAGCCGTAGATCGTGTGCAGAGTCGGATCGATCACAAACACCATCTTAACCCCATACTGCTCCTCAAGCTCACGCAAAGCGCCCGTATGATCGTTCAGCAGCCTTTGCGCTACGTCTGGCAGGCAATGTACGGCAATCGTGCCCTCTGCTACTGCGCCGCCATCCACCATGCGCTGATGCAAGGCGCGCAGCAGTGCCGCCACCATGCCATCCTGATGCAACACTCGACCATGCCCATGGCACTGCGGACACAGATCGGTGGTCTTTTCCAGGATGCTCGGCCCGAGTCGTTGTCGCGACATCTCCATCAAGCCGAAATAGGAAATTTTCCCGACGTGAATCCGCGCTTTGTCGTTCTTCAGTGCCGCTTTCAGGACTCTTTCAACCTTCTGCTGGCTACCACGCCGCCCCATGTCGATAAAATCGATCATGATTAGCCCCGCCAGATTGCGCAGACGCAATTGCCGCGCGATTTCTTCGGCGGCCTCAAGGTTAATCTTCAAAGCGGTCTCTTCGATATTGCGCTCTCCAATCGCTTTGCCCGAGTTGATATCGATCGACACCAGAGCCTCGGTCTGCTCAATCACCAGCACCCCGCCCGAAGGCATCACAACCTCTGGCACCACCAAATTCTGCAATTCAGCTTCAAGGCCAAAGCTCTCGAACAGCGATTCGCGACCATTGGTTGAAAATTCCGTAATGCTGCGCGATAACTTAGGATTCAGGAGCTTGGTGAAGTCCTTAGCCTGCTTAAAGGCTTCAGCACCCGCAATATAGACTTCTTCGATTTGCTTGCTAAAGATATCGCGTAACGAGCGATTGATCAGATCACCCTCTTCGTGAATCAGCAACGGTGCTACAGAATTCATGGTGCGTTGGCGTAATTCATCCCAAAAATTTTGCAGATACTTCAATTCGCGATTGATTGAAGCTTTGGTCTTGCCCTCAGCCGCCGTGCGCAGGATCAGTGCCATCCCATCTGGAATTTCGATGCTGGTGAGGATTTTTTTCAGACGTTTACGCTCTTTGGTGGACTCAATCTTGCGGCTCACCCCACCGTTGAACAAGGTATTTGGGATCAAAACACAGTAACATCCCGCCAACGCAATATAAGTCGAGAGAGCTGCACGCTTGTTACCGCGTTCCTCTTTTATGACCTGCACCAGCACCAACTGTCCGTGCTTGATGACCTCCTGAATCTTATAGCGTTGGGCAATTTTTGGCGTAAACACCAATGGCCGCGAGCCTTCATCCTCGTCGAGATCGGTTTCAGCAAGATCAGTTCCTGCATCTTCGGGGAGTTCTTGCGATGAGTCCTCTCTGGCATCCTCTGCATCAGCCTTGACAACTTCAGACGACTCAGTTTTCACCACCACGTCGCTTTCCAAGCTCGCCTCAGCAGCCTGACGACGTTCCTCGCGCTGCTCGGCCATCAAAGCCTCGTAGTCCTCGACGGGAATCCGGAAATAATCCGGATGAATCTCGCTGAAAGGCAAAAACCCTTGCGTGTTATCTGCGTACTCAACAAAAGCCGCCTGCAAACTCGGCTCAATGCGTATGACCTTCGCAAGATAAATGTTGCCTTTGGTGTATTTAGAGGGACGGGGTTCGAATTCGTAGTTTTCTAATTTTTTCTCATTCACAATTGCCAAGCGGATTTCGCTCTGGCTAGTTGCGTCGATCAGCATTTTTTTCATTGATGGTTTCCTTAAAATACGTCCAGAAAAAAACTGTTCGCGCGAACGTAAGATTTAGAGTGGAGTTGGAAAAGCCGACACGGGATGGTCCGTGCACGGCATGAGTCTTGAGTACGATATATCCCGCCCGACGTGTTCGTGTCACGAGTGTCAGGGACAGACTTGAAAAGAAAAGAGGTCGCAACAACAGCGAACGAAGGCGTCAGTGATACCGTCGCGGCTGAGACCATTGCAGAGGAAGAAAACCTCAAGGATTGCTGCACGCTCAAAAATTCCGAATGGGTTCGCGCACCACCACAACGGGCGACACGCGCAAGGAATCAAAGGCATACGCTATCCCCGTTGAGGTGTTCCGGCGTGCGCAAAAGCACGCAACTTCGAAATATGCGCGTTCGCCAAAAACTTGGCCGCGCACGGAACACATACACACCTTCAACGCCCGTCACCAATCCAGTACACGCCTAGGCCAAAAACGGCCTGCTTCTCACTAAACCAGCACGACGAACCTAATTTAAGGGGACAAAATACACTCTATGCTCCCGCAGTCTAATCGTAATTGTATCAGGATGCAAACGACTTTGATAGGGTGGGTGCGAATTAGGGTGCAAAAAGCGTCGTAAGTAAAGAGCCGAAGGCAAAACACTATACTGGATGATTGATGATGAGACCTTGCTTTGAAGGGTGGCGAAGCCTATTGAACACGCGCCATCAGGGCTGGCCGCTGGCATTGATTGCACTCTGGCTGATAGGTTTTGGTGGTGGTGCGCAGGCGGCAAACTTGAGCGATGTTCGTGTTGGGCTTCACGGTGCGCTAACGCGCTTTGTGATCGAGAGTGATACCAAATTTCCTTTTCGGCTGTTCCAATTGCAAAACCCGGCGCGCCTCATCGTTGATCTGCCAAACATGCAACGAGACGTTGCCGAATTGCCGCTTAGCAACCAAAGCCCGCTGATCGAAAAATCCCGCTATGGGCTGTTTCGCCCTGACGTGTTGCGGGTGGTGTTGGACTTGAGTACACTGATTGCGATACATCAGAGCCGCCAATATCAGAACGCGGCGGGTAAATGGCTGCTGGTGATCGAGATGGCAGCACCGGATGCCTCTCATGCGGTGACGACGAAAGCCACCGAGGTTGGTTGGCGTGCGTATTTCGACAGCCGCCAGTTTAGGACGGCGACTCCTAAGTCCGCTCTTCAAGCTGAATTCACCCCGAAAGGTGTGATAAGCGCGCCGCGCCGCAAGCAGTCGTACGTTCCTATCGTGGTGATGATTGATCCCGGTCACGGTGGCCTAGATCCGGGCGCGATTGGGTACAAAAACACCTTCGAGAAAGACGTTGTGCTGGGGATCGCAAAACGCTTGCAAAACCAGTTAAAGCAACGCGGTTTTCGTGCTCTTCTGACTCGAGATGCCGATTTTTATGTGCCTCTCGCCGAGCGCTACCGCATTGCCCAAAAACATCAGGCGCGACTGTTTGTTTCGCTGCACGCTGATGCAGCCGAAAACTCTCGCGCCACCGGAGCCTCAATCTACACCCTATCGGAAAAAGCCTCTGACCGCGAGGCCGCTAAGCTCGCCCGCAAAGAAAACGCTTCCGATGTTCTGGTTGGAGTCTCGGATTTTGAGGAATACGACGCTTCGGTGCAGCGTATCCTGCTCAGCATGAGTCAACGGGTGACACAATTCGAATCCTCCGTATTCGCCTCTGCCATGCTGAAACAACTCAGCAGTGCAATTAACCTCAAATCTCACGCCTACCGCTCGGCAGGTTTCACCGTACTCAAATCCCCCTCGGTACCCTCAATACTCATCGAACTTGGCTATATGTCCAACCCTGACGATCGCAAAAAACTCCTCGACCCTAAACACTGCGAGCGCCTTGCCATCACGCTCGCCGCAGGTATCGCTGACTATTTTACACAACGGAAGAAGAATCGTACCGGATAGATTTGCATTGTCGCTATGATAATGCCAGATTAAGGGCAATTTCACTCAATAACTTTTGGTGTACAGCACAGCCGCCTCTCTTCAAGCCGATCTTTCGATGTGGATCAAAACCCTAAAATTTCTGATCATCTTTGGGATTCTCAGCGCAATCTTCGGCACCGCAACCATAGGCTACACGCTGTGGTACTTCAATATCGGCCTACCCAACTACGACGCACTGAAAAGCTACAGCCCTCCCACCGTGACTCGAGTCCACGCCGGGGACGGCAAAATGATCGCTGAATACGCTGAGCAACGCCGGGTCTATGTGCCGATCGATAATATCCCGCAACGCATTGTGCAGGCCTTTATTGCTGCAGAGGACAAGGACTTTTACAATCATCCCGGGGTCGATGCCTTTGCTATTCTGCGCGCCAGTATTCAGAATGTTCGCCGCTTGATTCAAGGGGGGCGACCCCTCGGCGCCTCGACGATCACGCAACAGGTGGCGAAGAACTTTTTGCTGAGCAACGAGTTGTCCGTAAGCCGCAAAATCAAAGAAGCCCTGCTTGCCTTGCGGATCGAGCGCGCACTGAGCAAGGACTCGATTCTGGATCTGTACCTCAACGAAATTTACCTTGGCAATGGTGCCTACGGCGTTGCAGCGGCGGCGTTAACCTATTTTGATCTCTCGCTAGGTGATCTCAGCATCGCCGAAGCCGCCTTCCTCGCTGCTCTGCCAAAAGCGCCCAGCAATTATAATCCTTGGCGCAACAACACGCAAGCCAAAGCGCGGCGAGACTGGATCATCGGGCGCATGGCTGAGATCGGGTTCATCAACGAAGCCGAAGCACTTCGCGCTCAGCAAACCCCGCTTGAGCCAAAAGCCGCCTCTGGATCCGATGTCATGGACGCGCGCTATTTTGTCGAGCATGTCCGGCAAGAACTCGCGCGGGATTTTGGCCTGAAGGCCGTTAATCGCGGCGGACTGTCAGTGCGTACCACACTGGATACCACCATGCAACGCATGGCCTATGATGCCTTGACCAGTGGTTTAATCACCTACGATCGTCGCCACGGCTACCGTGGGCCTTTGCGGCAGGTGCCGTCCGATACCTTAAGCGCATGGACGCAAAGTTTTGCTGCCATGCCCAAAATCACCTTTCCGCGCCCGGACTGGCAACGCGCGATTGTGCTTGAAGCCGGAGCAGAGTACGCGAAACTTGGCCTTGAGAACGGGAATAGCGCGGTGATCGTTTTGTCTGGGATCAAATGGGCACGCAAATTTATTTCGGACACCAAACGCGGTGGTAGCGTGAAGAGCGTCGATCAAGTGTTGGCGGTTGGCGATGTGGTTATCGTCGCGCCGCAACCGCCAGAGACTGAGAAAATCACTGCAAAAGAGCCCGACACGCAAGAAACCACTGCGAGGGCCGCAGTGGTTCTGCCTGAATTGCCGCGATTTAGCTTGCAACAGTACCCCGAGATTAATGGCGGTATTATCGCGCTAGACCCGTTCACGGGGCGAATTCTGGCGATGCAGGGTGGCCTCGAATACGCTCAGAGCGAATACAATCGCACCACACAGGCGGCGAGGCAACCAGGCTCGGCGTTCAAGCCCTTCGTCTATCTCGCGGCGCTCGAAACCGGATTCACGCCAGCGACACGGATCCTTGATGCGCCTTTTGTCTTGGATCAGGGCGAGGGCAAGCCGAAGTGGAAACCCGCTAACTATTCCGAAGAGTTCTACGGCTTATCACCGATGCGGCTCGGCATCGAAAAATCGCGCAACCTCATGACCGTGCGCCTCGCGCAGCAGGTTGGCATGGACAGCATCGCCGACATCGCCAAGCGTTTCGCCATCGCTGACGATTTGCCGCGCCAGCTTGCGGTGTCTCTTGGCGCGCACGAAGTGACCCTGCTTGATTTAACCCGCGCCTATGCACAGATCGTTAACGGTGGACGTAGTATCACCCCCACCGCGATTGACCGCGTGCAAGACCGCTTTGGCAATGCTTTGTTTCTGCACGATACCCGCCGCTGCGACGGTTGTGACTTCCGCGACCCGTCCTCCCTACCTGTGCTGAATAACACCGCACCGCAGTTGACCAGCCCCGAACACGCCTATCAACTCACCTCGATGCTGCAAGGCGTTGTCAAACGCGGCACTGGGCGTTCAATCTCGACGGTTGACTACCCTCTTGCTGGCAAAACTGGTACCACCAACGATAGCATTGATGCCTGGTTTGTCGGCTTTTCCCCTAACCTCGCGGTCGGAGTCTACGCCGGATTCGATCAACCGCGCTCTCTCGGGCGGCATCCTGCAGGCTATCAAGAAACCGGCGCGTCGATTGCCGCGCCGATTTTCCGTGACTTCATGGCTGCCGCTCTGGCAGGAACCACCAAAGTGCCGTTCCGCGTTCCTGATAATGTTCAATTCATCAAAATTGACCCTAAAACCGGACAACGCGCCCGTGCTGGCAGTTCATCGTGGATCGAAGAGGCCTTTGTCGTCGGCACTTCGCCCGAGCAAAATAACGTCGTGATTAGGAACCCAACCGCACAAGACTCGGCAAAATCTCGGCAAAATCAAACCTTAGAACTGTACTGAAACACTGTAGCTGATTCTAAATCAGGATTGATTCAATTCGAAAAGCTTTTTCAGATTTTGTTGTGTTCGTTTTCTAGGTAGTGTAGTCGCGAGATATTGAACCATAGCGCGATGCATCTGATGTGTATGGCGGCGGTGCGGAGTTTTTGGCGTATTCTGTTGCAGCCAACGTTTCAGGTGCGGAAAAGAGTTTTCTACGAGATTTTGCACAGGTGTTTATCGTCGGCGCGGCGATTGCGGCGATTTTTCTTTGGCGGGTCCATACCCTGCTCAAGGGCATTCTCGAGGATATGTTGGTATCATCGCCTTTGTCAGCGATCAGATAATTGGCCCGTCAATCAGGCGGTCTGCCTCTTTACAATCTGCTCCTGTACCTTGTGTGACAGGCGGCATGCCCTGTGCGGCCAGATGCGGTTTTGTGTTTCGCCCCCTTTTGTACGGCTCATCTCCTGATTGCCGCCTCTCGCGGCAGAGGCATGAACTTTGCGGTGGGATGCATCAACCACGAGCCGTTCGTCATCAGGATTTCTAAAAGCCTTTCCCACATGCCCCTGTCGCGCTAAACAACAGTGCGTATTGCTCCGGTCGCCGTAATCTGGCAGCAAGTCATGCCATGGCGCATCGGTGCGCATGATCCGGAAAACCGAGTCGATAAACTCCGGTTGTCTCTGGCTATGCCGCCCCAACTGCCCGCGCGGCCCGGGAGGCACGGTTCCAGCAATCCCCATCCTTGCTCTGATCTATCGTGTCTGCGATGTGATGCTACCTAGGTCATGTGAGATCCTCCTTTTTGCAAGAATTTTATTCTTTTCATCTCGTGACTACAATATCTAGCAAGCAATCGCGTTAAACAAAAAGAAGAGAAAGAGGCAGAAATGGCCAAGCGCACCTACGTTCAGGTTCCTGATGACGAGCGTGGCGAAGTCAAAACAGCAAGTGGTCGTTGGGACAGCAAGGTTAAGTTGTGGTACATTCCTGAGGAGTGGACAAGGCAGGCTTTACCAAGTGGCCAGAAGGGATGTCTGAAAAGTAAAGAGCAATTGTCATCTCAAGCGGTCTCTGGCATTTTCTTGCGTGAACAGGGGGCAAAGCTCGATGGTGATGTATGGCTGACAAGGGACTGTCCAGCATGGCTAGCTGCTAGCACCTGTATGGTGAAAGGCTATAAGAACGGTATCCTCTATAAAGCCTCATCTGCTAAGCTATCGGCAGAAGCAGTTCAACAAATTGATATTGAAAACCTGCTGGCTCATTGAGCAAGGGTTCGGTACGCTCAAACGTAAATTCCGCTTAACCCGTGCCCGCTATTTGGGGTGCGATAAAGTTGAGGCCGGAATGACTTTCAAGGCTATAGCTAAACGATAATTTTTTGATTCAAATATTCTGATCCCGAAACAATTCATCGATTGAACAATTTATCCTTCTTCTGATAGCCTTCGCCTGGGCCCATTATTGGGTTCAGGTCAGGTGAGTATGGTGAGAGATATTCCAGAGTATGACCAGCGTTGAGGATAGCGGATTGTGTGTCTTTTCGCTTATGGAAAGTGGCGTTATCCA
>JABSOH010000035.1 GCA_013216065.1 Alphaproteobacteria bacterium | reverse complement strand
ACTCGCGATGATAGTCGGCGTGATAACCGGCACGTATTCCTCGGTGATCCTCGCCGTATTATTCCTGCTCTACGCCGAGCCCAAACGCGCCGAGATGGATCATGCCGGATAAGCCGAACACACTTGGTACGTTCCTGGATCAATCCGCTATTCCCTGCGCACCCGATCCCACGCCCTACCTGCACGAAGACGCCTACAACACCACAGCAGAGGCAATAGCAGTACTTCTGCCTGAGAACACCCAACAGGTACAACAAATTGTGCGATTTGCCTGCGAACATCGCCTTGCCCTGATCCCGCAAGGCGGCAACAGCAATCGCACCCGCGCCGCCCTGCCCGAACCGAATGGAGATGCCCTGATCGTCAATCTTGAAAGAATGTCCCGTATTGCACGCATTTCCACCAACCACGATGCCATCACGCTCGAGGCAGGCTGTACCTTAGCAAAAGCCCAAGCGGCAGCAGAGGCGGTGGATCGCGTAACGGGGATCGACCTCAGCGCGCGCGATTGGTGCCAAATCGGCGGCAACATCGCCACCAATGCCGGCGGAATGCAATGTTTACGCTACGGCAATATGCGCGAACAGGTGTTAGGGCTTGAAGTGGTGACCCCCGACGGCACCGTACATGCGATGATGGATGGCTTGCACAAAAACAATGCTGGCTATGATCTGAAACAGTTATTCATCGGAGCAGAAGGCACGCTCGGGATCATCACCCGGGCAATTTTGCGCCTGCATCCCAAACCGCGCGATGTGCAAACGGCGGCACTGGCCTGCGCGACTCTTAAAAAGGCAGTGATCCTTCTGCGTCAAGCGCAGCAGCATTGGGGTACGCGCCTACAACGCTTGGAATACTTAAGCCCGGCCTGTCAAGATATCGTGAAGCTCTCCCCCGGCTGCCCTGCACTGCCCTTCAATCCCTACCCCGAGGCACTGCTAATCCTTGAGGTTAGCGACCTGCCCGACCCAGAACCACTGTATCTGTGGCTCGAGGCACTCAGCGCAGACGATACCCTCTCCGAGGCTATTCCGAGCCAAAACTCTGCCATGACGGCGTCTCTGTGGAACATCCGCGAACGCTGCGGCGACCTAAACCAAGTCCACGGCCAGCAGGTCAAGCACGACATCGCCGTACCACCTGAACAACTCCCGGCCTTCATCTCCGCCGCAGAAGCCACGCTAGTACAAAACTTTCCCGGCGCTCTCCCGGCACCGTTCGGGCATTGGGGCGATGGCAACCTGCACTACGACGTCTCACCGACACCGCAATGCTCGCCGGGTAAACTCGCGCGGCACGCAACAGCCATCAACCGTTGCATCGAGGACCTCGCGGTGGCGCACGGTGGCACATTCAGTGCCGAACACGGTATCGGGGTCAGCAAAAAATCTGCCCTAAAACGCCTCAAAGACCCCGCAACGCTTGACCTAATGCGCCAAATCAAAGCCACCTTCGATCCGCACAACATCATGAACCCCGGCAAAGTTCTGTAAATACTATTTTTCCTTGCTGCTCTTGAATGCATCTAGGCATTCTCGCTCGTGTTCGATCAATTTTTGCAAGTCCCGAATCGCACGATAGAAATCCTCTTCTTCTAGCGCAGCATCAATCTCGACGCACAACCCTTTGGCACTCGGTGCTGCACCCAAATACTGATCGCGCAGCAAACAATAGTTCCTAATAAAGTTCTCGCGGTCTTCCTTAAACAAATACGCGCACTGCACATTATAATACATACGTCGCGCCGGGCTGTTCGCTTCTTCATCAATCATGATCTCCTTGCGACGTAGGATATCCACCTTGTTGTGAAAGATGAGTGATGCTGACTCGTTGGCGCTCTCAATGACCGCGCCGTTGACCACAATCCGCTCGCCAAGCGGCAATTTGATACGCAAAGGCATTAAGGCACCTTCCCTGAACAAAAGAATCTCTCAGCCTCTGTGTAAAGGCTTCTAGTTGCAAAAACCAGTGCTGCCTCAACAAAAACAAAGATAACGTATAAAATCTTTCGCACTTTTGAATTTTTTGGCTTCCTTAAACTATGATAAGTGAGGAGCGATACAATGAAAAATGAAAGAAGAACAGAAGAAGATAACTTGTGTGTGATGTGATCCAAATAGATGAAGCAAGAACCATCTTGGCAAGATAGTTCGAGGGACATTTGAGGAAGCCTTCAATGCGATGATTGATGCTGAAGCAGACGCCCTTTGCGAGGCAGTCAAGTATGAGCATAGCGAGGGAAAAAGACACTCGAGTTGGTAGTTTATGAGAGGTCACTGCACAGCACCAGATTATTACGGACAATACAAAGCGGATATTGGTTGCCCAAACACGGGCGCAAGCATGACAAGCGTATCTGTGTGATGAGAGCCGCACAGATAAGCCACCAGATGTGCTGACCCTTGGTTGGTCTCGGATATCTGGGAACGTCGCTGAAAATCCCCCCTAAAAGCATCCAGAAAACATGCTCTCAGCAAGGAACAGAAAGACTATAAAGACTATAATGCGTGGCATGCAAGGCTGCGTATCAGCACAGAACACGGCGTTTGCTGCATGAAAAAGTTCAAAATATTCGCCGATACTCACTGCAATAATGGGCAGGGGAAACTGCCGCTGGGTTTTTTACACGCTATTGTGAATCGGGTCTATTGGAAGTTTTATTGCAAACTTGTGGCCTTTGAAATTTTCCGTAAAGTTCTGGACAAAACCCCGCAATATGCCAATCACCGCTAGGGTGAACTCCGACTCTATGATCCTAGTTCTGATGTTCAAGATACTGATTTTGCAGGTACTATAATACTCTGTCCGATGATCAGATGGAGTTCGCGATCGGCCATGCACTTTCTGGGACTTGGTCTGGGTGACTGATGCGAAAACGATCTGACTGTTTCACGAGCGCCTCAAGGAGGAGGACGTGATTAACAAGCTGTTCGCCTGTTTTGACCGCCACCTTAAGGATCAAGGCTTATTGGCTTTGAGCATGGATGCGTCTATCGTCGTCAAAGCTCCGCGTCAACGCAACAGGCTGGCGAGACGGCTTGAAAAGACAAACCCGCAAAATGCACCGGAAAGATAAGGAAGGCCTCAAAGTGTGGCACAAGTTAAGGACAGTCGGAGCTAACTTCATGGTGCCCGCCGTTGGCTAATATCAATATCAACAAACGCCATGAACTGATCCGCAGTATGTGACGAATAGCGCATGATGGAGCCTGTTTGCCAGAGTTGCTGTAACCGCGCAATGACGCCAGTTCAATCTGGGCGGGATCAATCGGGTGAGAGGGAAATGAGGCCTGAAGTCCATATTCCGCAGGCGCGGACCTGACCCGGCGGCAAAAACAGGCCAACCAATCAAAAGTCGGGGCTACTGTGGAGCACGTCTTTGCGCATTAATAAAGACAAATGTCCATTCGGACCATTAGCATAGAGCGTGCCCAGATCAAAATCAGCATGCCCAGTTTCTAAAAAAAACAGAGGGGAATCGTGGCAACGGTCCGAACAGATTGGCAGGATTAGACGAGAACTGCTCTAGTTGAGCTTCTCACCAGTGCTTTGATAGTACACCAGCCGCGCAATATCGGCGCAATTATCGCCGATACGCTCAATGTTTTTGGCTGCAAACAGGACGTGCATGGTTTCTGGCACGGACTTTTTGCTTTTTTTCATGGTGTAGAGGATATCTTGATACAACGTGGTGTAGTGATCGTCGATGAGATCATCGTATTCGTGCAAATTCAGGGCACCTTCGATAGAATGATCGTTGATCAGAGCCTCAAGTTGATCGAGGCTCTTTTGCCCGGAGTCTGCCAGCGAACGCATACATGCCTGGAGCGCAGGGGCGGGCATGCTTCGCATTCGTCGCACCCGTTTGCAAATATTGCTGATGTCATCGCCAATATGCTCAAGGTGACTCGAGACTTTAATTGCCGAGACGATGCTGCGCAAATCTATCGCGACAGGCTGGCGCAGGGCAAGCATGGAAAAGCAGAGTTTTTCGATTTCGAGTTGAATTTGATCGAGTGCTTGATCCTGCTTGATCAACTCTTCTGCCATCAGCACATTATGCGTCAACAAGGCTTTGATGGCGCGTCCATAGCCCAAGCGCACCTTGCTCACCATTGTCGAAAGGTTGCGGGCGAGATTTTCGAGGTCTTGATCGAACGAACGAACGGTGTGACAAGGAGTCATCATAAACGAAAACGAATTACCTTACGCTAGGATAGCACAAACTCAGCTATAACGGCCGGTAATGTAATCTTGGGTTTGTAACTCGTCAGGGTTGTTAAAGATTTTTTCCGTATCACAGTACAAAATAACTTTGCCAAGATGGAAGAAAGCGGTTTTTTGCGAGACTCGCGCAGCCTGCTGCATCGAGTGGGTTACGATAATCACGGTGTATTTCTCACGTAGCCGGTCGATGAGGTCTTCGATTTTTGCGGTGGCGATGGGATCGAGTGCCGAGCAGGGTTCGTCCATCAACACAACCTCGGGTTCAATGGCGATGGTACGCGCGATGCACAAGCGTTGCTGCTGGCCACTGGACAATGTCGTTGCCGAGTGATCTAGACGATCCTTGACATCGTTCCACAGTCCGGCGAAGTGTAAGCTCTTTTCAACGATGTCAGCAAGTTCGCTACGCTTCGAGGCAATACCTTGGATACGCGGACCGTAGGCGATGTTGTCGAAGATGGATTTTGGAAACGGATTGGGATTTTGGAACACCATGCCAATGCGCGAGCGGTGCGCGACCACATCAAAGTCATCAGCATAGATGTTTTCGCCATCGAACAAAAGTTCTCCGTCGATTTTACAATTCGCGATAGTGTCGTTCATACGATTAAAACAGCGCAAGAGGCTCGATTTTCCGCAGCCTGATGGACCAATGAAGGCGGTGACTTCTCGCTGAAGAATATGCAGATTGATATCGAATAGAACTTGTTTGCTGCCATAATACATATCCAACTTCTGAATACTAAGGGCGAAAGTCTCGCCATGCAAAGCAATCACATTATTGTTCTCTGTATTTGAGTTGTGGGGTTTTACCTGTGCGAAGTTCATTTTTGCCTCTTATCCTGAACATTTGGTACCCAGTAGATATCACAGCTATGTGACAGTTCTGTGAATGCAAGTCAGAATTTTAGATCAAATCGCGGAGTTTAAAAGTAATTCATGGCGTGATTTGTCCGCACACCATACTCAAAATCACGCCATGACCAGAATAACCTTAGGCATAAAATACCCCTTGATCATGATTGAGATTCCCAACATGAGGCAGGCGGTTTTGGGTAATGGCAATGTAGCCGCCCCAAGTATATTCGATCTCGGCATCGTGCAATTGCGGAAAGACCTTACGCATTTCATACGTCATGACGCCTCAAGTTCCATGGGCGTTACGGCAAAATACGTCGCTTGGCTGCCAAACAGCATCCGATGATCCGCCGAGAAGTGAAAATATAGCTGATCTTAAATAGATTGATTCGATTTGAATATCTGTTGAAGATTTTGTTAAGTTCTTTTTCTGATGGTCGCCTTGCATTGAAGATTATTTTTAAGAAATTGTTGAAGCCTGATGATTTGAGGAATTTGCATGTATTTTGTTGTATTTGAGAGTCCTTTCACAAGGTGCTGACGGATTCTGGCTGTGTTCTTCCATATGGCAATCGCAAACTGTTCACTGCTACGAGGCAATTAGGGGCAGAGTTAGAACGCTTAAGTCGAGGCGGGATGATGCAAATAAACACCAAACCTTCGAGGAAGAGACGGGTATCTCGGTCGATTTGGTGGATTTTGCTGCTTGTGAGTGCACACAATCGATCTGCATCCAGCAGGATAGAACGAGTATTGGGCTGGCTGAAGTGTCTCGTGTTATGCAAGCAAGTTCCGAGCCACCCAGTAGCTGCTACTGCGGTTCTACTACAAAGACGAGATGGCTCCGCGTCGCGTACTAGCCCTGTAAGATTTTGAATTCGAACACCTAAATTTTAGAACCACATTCTGCTGAACAAGCCATCTCTGCGAATGTACTATGATACAATACTGCCTGAATATGTAGCACAATCAAAATTAGCACAAGACATTGCCGCAAACTTCATGTGTCTCAAACGGAAGAACGTTGTCAAAATTCGAGGGTAAAGCACTCGTATAGCTAAACGACAATTTTTTGATTCACATATTCTGATCCCGAAACAATTCATCGATTGAACAATTTATCCTTCTTCCGATAGCCTTTGCCTGGGCCCATTATTGGGTTCAGATCAGGTGAGTGCAGTGGGAGATATTCCAGGGTATGACCAGCGTTGAGGATAGCGGGTTGTGTGTCTTTTCGCTTATGGAAAGTGGCGTTATCCATCACAATAATGCGATGAGGAGGGAGTTTGGGGATCAATTCCTGTGTCATTCACGCGTGAAAAGTATCACTGTTGATATTTCCGGCAAACATTCTGATTGTGAGCGGGGTTGTTCCCAACAAGGCACTGATGACATTCACTCGCCCTTGGCTCGCCAATCCAAAATGCCATCACACCGTTTGCCACGTTCCGGGTATCCATGGATACCCAGCATACCATCTTGCGCGTCTTGACACGAACGCAAGCCTTGATCGCAGGATTCTTCTTGTCGAAAGGTCGGATCGTCACGCTCACGCACCGATAACGCTTTTTGTCTGAAATCCAGAGAATAAGCCATAACAAATATATAATCAAAATTATAGTGTTTGGCTATATGGTACGCATTTATCGCTTCATAAATCACCCGCGCTGGTGAAAAAGCCGCCAACTATTTTATTAGAACTGAGAACCCACCAACTTTGTTCTGGAATTGCTTTCCTTTGCCAGAGGGTAGGATACACGCATCCAGAGTATCTTTTGAAATCCAACAAAAATTTCCTCTACTATTTGAGACATCTTTTCCTTCTCTTGGTCTTGTCATTTGGGGCACAATTCCCTAGGTATCTGTTCGGACCACAGAGACAAGAAGGAGGCGATCAGACTTCGGAACGGTTCTTAAAAACTCGGGCATCTACATTCGCCAGTGATCGGGGGAAGTCTCCCCCGATCACTGGTTCAAGCATAAACGCTAAAACCACAAAAATCATAAGACCAAGGAATCGCCGCAGGATTTTTAAGACATTTTGCCAAGATTTTTTGGAAACCGCGTTCAGAGGTACTGATTTTTTTATCTGATACCAGTTGATTCTGGTAGTGTAGCCTTGAGCGATGAGTTGTTTAATTTTCCATTCAATAGCGCAGAATTCAAGGATTCTTGTGCCTTTTTGTATTGACTCTTGACTTTGCCTCTCAGGAGATGATGATAAAATTAGAAATGGGTGAGAATCTATAAATAAAACTAGCCATGATGTTTAAACTGAGCCAGTGCGCCGAACAAAAGTGAATAAAAAGACGCGGATTTCGATACATGGCCAAGGTAATTACCGGAATGCAATTTACTGACGGAATAGGTGTAACCAAAGACGATCAGGTCGCCGCATGATTTCAACAACTCAAACACCAGATTTGACAATAGCTCTAAATAATTGTGCTGAAAATTATCCATTATCTTCAGGGTATTGATACTTTGCCTACAGTCGCGGTGGAAAGTTTTGCGCTTTACACTACTATCAAAAATATTCTACCTAGTGATTTACTTGGTATGGATGTTTTCTCATGAGCGAATTCTGGCGTAGTGTAGTTCTGGTACTAAGCGGCACAGCCATTGCCCAGTTTGTTCCTGTATTGGGTTCGCTCGTACTGGCTCGTCTGTATGCTCCTTCTGAGTTTGGCGTATTCTCGGCTTGGCTTGGCGTTGTCGTGTTGCTGAGTATCATTTTCACGGGGCGTTTCGAGGCAGCACTGGCCATTGAGGTGGATGGCGAGCCGCGCCGTCTTGCCGTCGCATCAACGTTGGTTACGGCCTGTTTAATCGCCATTGTAGCGGCTATAGTGCTGGCTATAGGTGTACTTGTGTTTCCGAGTATTGCTGTTGGTGTGCCAAAGGTGGTGATTGTCATTGCGATTCCGACAGCACTCGCTATCGCTGGAGCCCAAACTTGGCAATCATGGGCTGCAGCCGAAGGAGCCTACCGAAAACTGTCGTCAATGCGTATTGTGCAGGCTGTGGCAATAACGTTAATACAGATCACTGCAGGGGTGTTTTACGCCTCGGCGAACACGCTTGCTTGTGCTCACCTATTCGGCGTAATTGTTGGACTTGCCTTCTCAACGTACATGATGCCTGTTGGCACATTCCCCCAAGGTCAGGCTGTCGCAACGATTAAGGCTTTTTGGCATCGGCAACGCCGATTTCCTCTATTATCTCTACCCGCGGATTCTATCAATAAAGCAGGGGCACAGTTGCCAATCCTGATAGTGGCCAGCCGATTTGGTAGCGAGGTGGCCGGACTGTTGGCACTGACGATGAGAGTATTGGGAGTTCCTATCAGTTTACTTGGAAAATCAGTACTTGATGTCTTTAAGCGCCACGCTGCAGCGAGCTTCAGAGAACGAGGCGAATGTCGTGACGATTATCTCCGTACTTTCAAAGTACTCGCGATAGCTTCGCTAGTGTTTTGCGCAGTCATGCCGTTTGTGAGTGAACCACTGTTCGCGATAGCTTTTGGAGAACAATGGCGGTTATCGGGCGTAATAGCGCTTTGGATGATGCCGATGTTCGCCACAGGCTTTATTGCAAGTCCATTAAGCTATATGGTGTACATTGCGGGTAAGCAAAATGTGGATATTATTTGGCAGGTTGCTTTGCTTGGTGTGGTCTTCGTTACTCTTAGCATACCGCATCATTATAAATTTGCGCTGCAAGCATACAGTGTTGGTTATAGCCTACTCTATATTGTGTATCTCGTAATGACGTATCGTTTTAGTCTGGGAGAACAAAAGTGATTACGATCATCGACTATGGCATTGGAAATATTACTGCGGTGGTTAACATGCTACAGCGTCTAGGGGTAAGGTGCAATGTAACGGCTCAGGCCGACGAGGTGGAACAGGCTGAACGCATTATCTTGCCAGGAAATGGCTCTTTTGATGCGTGTATGAATAGCCTTCGCAAGAGTGGTCTCATACCAATTTTGGAACACAAAGTTCTAGAGCAAGAAACGCCACTATTGGGCATTTGTGTTGGGGCCCAGATGATTGGCGTTGAAAGCGATGAAGGAAAAGAACCTGGGCTGGGCTGGCTCGATATGCGTGTACGAAGATTCCCTGATATGCCTAATCTACGTATCCCCCATATGGGCTGGAATCAAGTGTCACCAGCACACAAAAATAGTGGTCTGACTTCTGGAATGGAAGCTGATACGCGTTTTTATTTTGTGCACAGCTACTACATGGAACCCACCAACTCAAAAGATATCTTGCTTCGTGCGACCTATGGTATCAGATTCGCAGCGGGTGTGACCAGCCGAAGTATCACTGGCGTACAATTCCATCCCGAAAAGAGCCATCGGTATGGAAAGCAATTTTTGTCAGCATTTGCGAAGGATGGCTAAATGCATCGATCGCGTGTCATTCCCTGTTTGCTGATCCGCGGAAACGGACTCGTTAAAACAAGAAAATTTAAAGATCCTGTGTACGTAGGAGATCCTGTTAATGCGATACGCATATTCAGCGAAAAGGAGGTCGACGAGATCGTCGTGCTTGACATCGACGCTTCCCGTGAGGGCAGGGAGCCTAACTACGATTTGATTGCGGAAATGGCTGGAGAAGCATTCATGCCGATGGCTTATGGTGGTGGCATTCAAAATCTTGAACAAGTGCGTCGGCTGATCCGCTCAGGAATCGAGAAAGTGGTAATCAACTCCAGTGCCATAAAATCAACGGAAGTGATCAGTGCGGCTGCTGATGTTTTTGGTAATCAGGCAATTGTAGGTGCTGTGGATGTTAAGAAAAACATGTTCGGAGGGTACCGCATGGTCACTGAAGGTGCTACGGTTGAGGTTCAAACTAGCCTTGATGAGCATATACAAAATTTGGTATCGGCTGGTGTAGGTGAGATTTTCTTGAACAATGTTAACCGAGATGGAATGATGCAAGGCTACGACTTGCCACTCGTCCGTAGTGTTACGCAGAAGGTGACGGTCCCTGTTGTTGCGTGTGGTGGTGCGGGCACCAAAGAACATCTTTTGCAGGTAATTTGTGATGGCGGTGCCTCGGCGGCGGCGGCGGGAAGTTTGTTTGTTTTTCACGGTCGGCACCGAGCTGTACTAATCAACTATCCGCAAGATTTGCGGATATGAATAAGCTCGCTCTATGATTTTTATTTCTTGAATTTCTGGATTGCAGCTATTAAGCGTTTTTGCGATAGTTTTGTATGTAGGTCAACTTGAGCAAACCAGTACGTATATTGGAGCTATTGTCGAGTCTAGCGTTTGAGTTGTTGAATCATGCGGTGGTCTGATTGTCACTGGTTACATCTATTCCGTCTGCAAATTGCACTCCGATAATTACCTTGGCCATGTGTCGAAATCCGTATATTTTTCGCCGCTTCTGTTTGGAGCACTAGCTCAGTTTGAACATCATGGCTAGTTTTATTTATAGATTTTCACCTATTTCTAATTTTATCATCATCTCTTGAGATGCAAAGTCAAGAGTCAGTACAAAAAATCCAAAAAGGCACAGGAATCCTTGAATTTTGCGCTGTTGAATGGAAAATCAAATGACTTATCGATCAAGGCTACACTATCAGATACATCTGCAATCAACTGGTATCAGATAAAAAAATCAGTATCTCTGAACGCGGTTTCCAAAAAATCTTGGCAGAACGCCTTAAAAGTTTTGCGGTGATTCTTTGTCTTGTGATTTTTGTGGTTTAGGTGTTTATGTTTGAATCAGCTATTAGGGTGGTCATCTCCGATAGTGGGCGGATTGTTTGACATCCGGGTTTTAAGAACCGCCATGAAGTTTGATTGCCTCCGTCTTTTTCTTGTGGCCTGAACGGATACCTAGGGATTTAGCCTCGAATGACATGACTAGGAGAAGGAAAAGATATCTCAAATAGTAAAGGAAGTTTTTGTTGGATTTCAAAAGATACTCTCGATGTATGCATTTTGCCTTGTGGTAGGCAGAAGCAATTCCAAAATAAAGTCAGCGGGTTTTTAGTGTTGATAAAATGGCCGTCTACTTGTTCTCCTGCACAGGTGATTTATGAAGCGATAAATGCGTACCATATAGCCAAACACTATAATTTTGATTATATATTTGTTATGGCTTATTCCCTGGATTTCAGACAAAAAGCGTTATCGGTGCGTGAGCGTGATGATCCGACCTTTCGACAAGAAGAATCCTGCGATCAAGGCTTGCGTTCGTGTCAAGACGCGCAAGATGGTATGCTGGGTATCCATGGATACCCGGAACGTGGCAAACGGTGTGATGGCATTTTGGATTGGCGAGCCAAGGGCGAGTGAATGTCATCGGTGCCTTGTCGGGAACAACCCCGCTCACAATCAGAATCTTTGCCGGAAATATCAACAGTGATACTTTTCACGCGTGAATGACACAGGAATTGATCCCCAAACTCCATCCTCATCGCATTATTGTGATGGATAACGCCACTTTCCATAAGCGAAAAGACACACAATCCGCTATCCTCAACGCTGGTCATACCCTGGAAGATCTCCCACCACACTCACCTGACCTGAATCCAATAATGGGCCCAGGCAAAGGCTATCAGAGGTAAGGACAAATTGTTCAATCAATGAATTATTTCGGGATCAGAATATGTGAATCAAAAAATTGTCGTTTAGCTATAACACCGACAATCCCCGTATTCATGTTGCTTACAGGTGGATTCCCCGCCATAGTATAATCAATTTATAATGGTTTGTTTATATGTCTTACAGGTGACAGTTGCTCTTGGCAGCACTCGGCTTGGAGCGTGTTGTGCAGTACCAATCCGCGAAGATAGAAACTCAAGGTTGACAGCGCCAGCACAAGAGCGTTTGCAACTTGGCCAGTCGTCACCGAACGCGTAGCGGCAGATGAAAAATTGCCAAACGCGTGAGATTTTGTCCAACTCAGCCAAACTTTTGCTGAAAAGATCGCAATAGTACGGCTTGATAGGGCAGTTTTTTTTGACAGAAGCTAAAAAATTGCCTAAATTGTTATGCGGTATTTACAAAATTTCATAAAACTTTGTAAAGGCCAATTCAGAGCGACCTAACATTATGGCTGACGAAGATAATCCCTCTGACTCGAAGAAGAAATCTTTGGTTTGCTCGTTCTGTGGCAAAAACCAGCGCGATGTCCGCAAATTGATCGCGGGTCCACAAGTGTTCATCTGCGATGAATGCGTCAAGTTGTGTATGGAGATTCTTAGCAACGAACCCGCACCAAAGACCGAGGACGAAGCCGAAGACCGTCTGCCAACACCGCGCGAAATACTCGACATCCTTGATCAGTACGTCATCGGACAGCACGATACCAAGCGGATATTGTCGGTGGCGGTGTATAATCACTACAAGCGCTTGAAGTATGATCAGAAATATGGCTCGGTCGAGTTGGCAAAATCCAACATTCTACTGCTGGGACCTTCAGGTAGCGGCAAGACCTTGCTTGCGCAGACTTTGGCGCGGGTCTTGAACGTACCCTTCACCATGACCGATGCCACGACGCTGACCGAAGCTGGCTATGTTGGCGAAGATGTCGAGAACATCATTTTAAAATTGCTGCAAGCCGCTGATAATGATGTCGAGAAAGCGCAGCAAGGCATTGTGTTCATCGACGAGGTCGACAAGATCACACGCAAATCCGACAATCCTTCGATCACACGCGATGTCTCCGGCGAAGGCGTGCAACAAGCCCTCCTGAAGATCATGGAAGGTTCGATTGCCAGCGTGCCACCCCAAGGTGGACGCAAGCATCCGCAACAGGAATTTCTCCAAGTCGACACCACCAACATCCTGTTCATCTGCGGTGGCGCATTTACGGGCATCGAAAAGATCATTTCCAACCGCACCCGGAAGTCTTCGATGGGTTTTGAGGCCGAGGTCAAGTCGACTCAAGAGAGCCCAGACGCTGGAGTCTTGGCGAAGGTCAAGACCGAGGATCTGTTAAAATTCGGCTTGATCCCGGAATTCATCGGACGTTTACCCGTTGTGACCACGCTGGAGGAATTGGATTTAGACGCGTTGGTGCGTATCCTGATCGAACCAGTCAACGCCCTGACCAAGCAGTATCAGGCTCTGTTTGCGATGGAAGACGTCAAGCTTGAATTCACCAAAGACGGACTTCGCGCCATTGCTCAGAAAGCCATGGACCTCAAGACTGGAGCACGTGGGTTGCGTAGTGTAATGGAAGACTTGTTGATGGAGAGCATGTTCGATGTTCCAGAAATTGCCGATATCGAGCGCATTATCATCAATCCCGATGTCGTGGCAGAAAAAAAACCACCATTGAGAATCTTCGCACAAAAACCTTCGGAGTCTCAGGCTTAGCCCTGTGATGCATTGGCGGATCGTGGTATCGTGTACTCATTGCTAAAACTATTCTGTACTCTTTCATTTTACAGGCTGGCCATGGGTGCTGCATCGACCGCTATCCTCCAACGCATTGCACTTCTTAT
>JABSOH010000034.1 GCA_013216065.1 Alphaproteobacteria bacterium | reverse complement strand
CAGCACCAATTAAATATAGCCAGTTGCTCATACCCACTAAATACGGCAGTAAACCCACGATAAACAATAAGACGGTATAAAACAAAATTTGAGTTTTGGTAAAACTTACTCCGTGAGTTACCGGTAACATTGGAATATTCACTTTGGCATAGTCATCTTTACGGTGAATTGCTAATGCCCAAAAATGTGGCGGCGTCCAAAAGAAAATAACCGCAAACAGAACCGCACCGTCCCACGACGGCGCTCCAGTGGCGACAACCCAACCGATCATGGGCGGGAAGGCTCCGGCGGCTCCGCCAATGACGATGTTTTGTGGCGTGCTGGGTTTCAACCAAATGGTATAGATCACGACGTAAAAGAAAATACTGAACGCCAATAGAGCTGCCGCCAGTACGCCCGCCGATAGCCACATCAAGATCAGCGAAACCACGGCTAGGATCACCGCAAAAGCCATGGCATCACTGGGGTGCATCAAGCCCGTGGGGAGCGGACGTTCCCGCGTGCGCTCCATGAGGGCATCGCGTTCACGTTCGTAGACCATGTTCATCGCGCCGGATGCGCCAGCACCGAGCGCGAGGGCAAAGATCGCGATAATCCCGAGCAAAGGATGCAGCATCGTCGGGGCAACCAAGTAGCCGACTGCGCCCGTGAAAACCACCAGCGTCATCACGCGCGGCTTCAGCAGGAAGAAATAGTCCCGAAACTCTGCTTCCGAGACTAAAACCAAAGGCGAAGTTCCGTAGCCACTGTGTGACTTATCCTAGAGCAACTTTCGATCATAGTGAATTACTATCTGTTTCTCGATTGGGACGGGCGCTTTTGCGCCAATTCCAGCGCGAACGCTCCCGACCATATCGGGATATAGCCTTCGACCTTTCGCTTAATCTTGTCACAAAAGCACTCCGTCAGAAAGGCCCAACATGATCGAAAACTACTCTAGTTAATGACTGCCACTATCGGTGATCACCGGCAGCTTGTTGTAGGTGTGGAATGGTGGCGGAGAGGACACGGTCCATTCCAAGGTCGTTGCAGCCTCACCCCATTGATTCGCCCCAACCCTACGCCCAGCGAACAGGGTGTAGACCAAGATGGCAACAAAGAACAGGGTCGACGCAAAAGAAATATATGCCCCAATCGAGGAGACATTGTTCCACATCGCAAACCCATCAGCGTAATCGATGTAGCGTCGCGGCATTCCCGCAAGGCCGAGGAAGTGCTGTGGGAAGAAGGTCAGGTTGACCCCAACGAAGGTCGAGATCAAATGCACGTAGCCAGCCCAGGTGGGAATCGCACGCCCTGTCATCTTGCCTAACCAGTAATACATGCCACAAAATATGGCGAACACCGAGCCGAGCGACAACACGTAGTGGAAGTGCGCCACGACGTAATAGGTATCGTGCAATTGCAAGTCCATGCCACCATTGGCCAGCACCACGCCAGTGACGCCACCGACGACGAACAGGAAGATGAAAGACAACGCCCACCACATCGGCAGTTCAAAACGAATCGAGCCACCCCACATGGTGGCAATCCACGAGAAAATTTTCACGCCGGTTGGCACCGCGATCACCATGGTCGCGGCAGTAAAATATGCGCGGACATCGATGGGTAGCCCGACGGTAAACATGTGGTGCGCCCAAACGATAAAGCCGACGAAACCGATCATGACCATGGCGTAGACCATACCAAGATAACCGAACACGGGCTTGCGCGAGAAGGTCGAGACGACATGACTGACAATACCAAACCCTGGCAAAATCATGATGTACACTTCGGGATGACCGAAGAACCAGAACAGGTGCTGGAACAGTACTGGATTGCCGCCGCCGTCTGGAATGAAGAAGCTGGTGCCGACATTGCGGTCGGTCAAAAGCATGGTAATCGCCCCAGCGAGTACTGGAACGGCGAGTACAAGCAGAAATGCCGTCACCAGCAACGACCAAGCGAACAGTGGCATACGGTGTAGAGTCATGCCCGGCGCGCGCATGTTAAAAATGGTGGCGATGAAATTCACCGCGCCGAGAATCGATGACGCGCCCGCAAGGTGCAGCGACAAAATCGCCATGTCGACGGCGGGTCCGCTGTGGCCTAGACTTGAGGACAGTGGCGGATACACCGTCCAGCCGGTACCAGCACCACCAACCGCGACTGAGCCTAACAGCAGCAAAAACGCCGGAGGCAACAACCAAAAGCTGATGTTGTTCATGCGTGGAAACGCCATATCCGGCGCACCGATCATCAAAGGCACAAACCAATTGCCGAAACCACCGATAACCGCGGGCATCACCACGAAAAACACCATGATCAGACCGTGCGCAGTCACCACCACATTCCAGAGATGTCCATTAGGTGTGCCGTCGGCGTTGGTCATAAACTGCACGCCGGGCTCTTGAAGTTCCATGCGCATATAGACCGAGAACGCTCCACCGATGAGCCCAGAGATCACCGCAAAGATTAGATACATCGTGCCGATGTCTTTATGGTTGGTCGAATACAGCCAACGCTTTACCCCCGTGGGGCGATGATCGTGCGCTTCATGGGCATCGTCCACAGCCGGAGTGTAAGTCATGGTTTGTTCTCCTGGAGGAAAAGTATCCTGAATCGATACGGGTCAAATATTCTGTACACTTAGCGTTGTGCTCTTACTTCGCAGCAAGTTGGATCACGGCTTCATCTGCGCGAGACCGTGCATCGGCAAATTGTTTCTTCGCACTCACCAACCATTGCGTGAATTCAGCCTTGGTCACCACCTTGACCGCGATCGGCATGAAGCTATGCCGATCGCCACACAATTCAGAACAAAAACCATAATAGGTGCCAGGCTCGTGAATCGGATACAAGGGAGCTTCGTTGAGTTGCCCGGGAACAGTGTCCACGCGGATGCCAAATTCTGAGACCGACCAATTGTGCAACACATCGTTGGCAGTAAACTGAAGAAGAATCGGAGTATCTTCAGGGATAACCAATGGGTTATCGACTTCCATCAAGCGCTTTTGCCCCGGCTTCAAGTCTTCGGTGGCAATCATGTACGAATCAAAACCAATGTTGTTGTGATCGGGATAATCGTAGTGCCAATACCACTGATTGCCGACGACCTTGACCGTAAAAGCGTAATCCAGAGCCTTGTCCGAAGCATACAGCACCCGCATCGAAGGGATGAATAGCACACCCAAAATCAGCACTGGCACCACAGTCCACACCACTTCAAGCATGGCGTGGTGTGTGGTGGTGCTGGGGTTTGGATTGCGCTTTTCAGAGAAACGCCAGCAAGTGTAGACCATCAAAACCAAAACAAAGATCGGAATTCCAAAGCAGATCGGAAGCAAAAGATCATCGTGGAACGCGTTCAGCATCACCGCGAGGTCATTCGCCCCGATCGGCAAGTTCAACTGGCCGGGGATTGGATCGGCGGCAAGAGCACCAGATACATCGAAGCCTAGGGTGAGAATCAAAGTTGCAATCAGCGTGCAGAACACCAAAAACACCGCCTTGGAAACGGTCATGGCACCAATCGCTGAAACCTTAGTCGATGAGGTTTTAGTCATGGGGTATAAATCTCTGATTATTACTGTTTATTCTCGATTAGGGATGGTTAACTCCGTTTCGGCACAGCCCCCGTTTGCACTCTGTTTCTGTCCACGTAACACACTCATTACCCTACGACAGGCGAAATCGCACAGAACACGCTTAAAAAAACTCGAAGACAAAACATATAAAAACGCCCCAGTCCATACTCCTATACAAATTTGCCAGACATGCCAAGTCCTCGAAATCGCCTCTATGAGGAATTTTTGGAGAAATGCCAGAACGCGTTTGCAGAAATTCCACAAACGGACAGCATTTTTCAGGCACAAATAAAACACCAAACTGGACCTAATACCGGAAAAATTCCGATCTGCACACTCACACCAAACTGCTTTTTTCTCAAATGCGAGCAGAGAGTTTCCTCCCAATGCCGAATATCTTCTTCCAGGATTATGAAATCCATTGATATATTAAACCCATTTCACAATACTTGATTTTCTATACTATAATGTTTTCAAAATCATTATAGAGTTTATTTATCACGAAGTTTTGAAAACATTGCGTGGCCATTCAGATCTGTTTTTTTCGTTTGTCAAGTATTCGTCCGATTGATTTTTATTGTGTGGGTATAGACTTTAGCTGACATCCTAATTTATACTTTTTCGTGCGTTTTGAGAAGCTTTTCCCGCATGGCTCAAACGGGCCCTAAACTTCCCAAAAGGGCTGTCATCGTCATGGATAATTCCATAAAAGGCAGGATACACAAGACATGATCCGTAAAGCCAGACATGATTTGCTGTACTGGCCACCTTATTCTCCTACCCCATCGAATAAAAATGGGCGCAAGCAAAAACTGTCAGAAAGAAACAATCCTGTTCAATTGATGATCTGGTCAAAGTGAACCAATTTATTTAGGATTAGTTATATCTGATGATGCATTGGATGTTCACGCACGGTTATCATCGTTATGAGTGGAAGCGTAATGTGCTGAATGCGTGTTCGCGTCAAGGACGGTAGCGCGGCTGGATTTTTCCTGCGAAGGAACGGTTTATCAGGCCAGCATAAGCCAAAGGATGCCATCGGGATTCAGCCCGGTTTGCGATGCTCGACTGGCAATGGCTGAAATTGGATGCGGTATTTTAAGCTTGGCTTGCGCATGAAAATTTTGATGCATCCCAGCAACAGCGCATGCGACTGAGTGACCTAACTCGCCTGATCTGCTGTGCAGATGGTCCCGGTTATCGAGCACTCTCGCGTTCGTGAGATCACTGAAATATTCTTGAAAAACCGAATGATTTGTTCCATTCTCTTAGGAGAGGATGACGGCTGAATTGTGCCAATGGAAGGGAAGTTTCATGAGTGCTTACGTTGATTTGTCGATTACACCGAGAGTCGAGGCATTTTTTGATTCCGCCACCAATACCATCAGCTATGTAGTGCAGGATCTGGACTCATTGGCCTGTGCGGTGATCGACTCGGTGATGGATATTGATTATGCGGTGGGACGTCTGACTCAGGCTGGTGCAGACCGGATGATCGACTATATCAAACGCCATGGACTGCGCCTTGAATGGATTATCGAAACCCACGTTCATGCTGATCACCTTTCGGCCGCCCCGTATATTCAGGCAAAGCTTGGTGGGGAAATAGGGATTGGTGCCGAGATTATCACCGTGCAGGAAACCTTCGGCAAGGTCTTTAACGAGGGTACTGAGTTTCAGCGTGATGGATCGCAATTTGATCGCCTGTTCCAAGACGGTGATGAGTACTCTATTGGCGGCTTGAGGGCGTATGTTCTGGCGACACCAGGTCATA
Organism: Alphaproteobacteria bacterium; assembly: GCA_013216065.1. Taxonomy (GTDB): domain Bacteria; phylum Pseudomonadota; class Alphaproteobacteria; order JABSOH01; family JABSOH01; genus JABSOH01. The sequence continues at coordinate 8,695 of JABSOH010000034.1, read as the reverse complement.
CCGCAGACTGCATGACGCACATCATGGGGAATGCGGCTTTTGTTGGTGATACTTTGTTTATGCCCGATGGTGGCTCAGCGCGGGCGGATTTTCCCGGCGGCGACGCCGGGGTGCTATACGACTCGATTCAGAAAATCCTCAAACTGCCTGATGTGATGCGACTGTTTGTGTGTCACGATTACACCCAGAATGGTCGCGAAATTCAGTGGGAGACCAGTGTTGGTGCAGAAAAGCGCGATAATATCCATGTCGGCGACGGGAAAACTCGCGAAGAATTTGTCCGTCTTCGCACCGAGCGTGATGCACAATTGAACATGCCGAATTTGATGATTCCTTCTTTGCAAATCAATATGCGCGCGGGCGAAGTTCCGAAGGATGACGACGGCAATCTGATGCTGAAAGTGCCGATCAATTCTCTCTAGGATAATTATTGGCAGGTACAGCGGTGCCTTGCTGCTTCTGATTTTCCGAAGCACTCTGAAAGTTACGGAAGATATTCTTGCCATCTGCTAAACACTGGCAAAATCGACTTAATTATTTTTCGCTTCTGAAGTTGCCTTGATCTTCAGAAGTGGCATGCGTACCTGTAGGCTAGTATTGGGCCGTGTAAAATTATGCGAATAAGGATATTCTTGTGACAGAAGGTGTGTTGGAAACTGATGTGATCATCGTTGGTGCGGGGCCGGTGGCTCTGTTTGCTGTTTTTGAGTTGGGCATCCTTGATCTTAAGTGCCATATTATTGATATTCTTGATAGGCCAGGCGGGCAGTGCGCTGAACTTTACCCAGAAAAACCGATTTACGATATTCCGGGCTTGCCAGTTGTGACTGGTCAGGGGTTGACGGATAATCTGTTGGAGCAAATCAGACCTTTTGATTGCGTGTTTCACTATCAACAGATGGTCGAGTCTCTGCATCAAGTTGCCGAGGGTCACTGGCAAGTACGCACTGATCAGGAGACGATGATCCAAGCTCCAGTGGTGGTGATTGCTGCGGGTGGCGGATCGTTTGTTCCGAAGAAACCCCCGATTCCGGGGATTGGTGACTACGAAGGCGAGAGCGTGTTTTATGCGGTGCATCAAATGGAAGCCTTTCGTGATCATGATCTTGTGGTGGTTGGCGGGGGTGACTCAGCGCTAGATTGGGCGAATGCTTTGCAGCCTTTGGCGCGGTCGGTGAATTTGGTGCATCGGCGGGGTTCGTTCCGCGCCGCGCCGGATTCGGTGAATAAGTTCATGGAGTTGGTTGCAGCGGGTAAGGCGTGCTTTCATATCGGGCAGGTCAGTGAACTTGCGGGTAGTGGACGGCAACTCAGCGCAGCGATAATCAAGACAACTGATGGCGAGATTATGCTACCGTGTACGCGGATGCTGCCATTCTTTGGTTTCGGTATGAAGCTGGGGCCGATTGCAACTTGGGGATTAAACCTCGAGCAAAATCTGATCCCGGTGGATACCGCAAAATTTGAAACCTCGGTACCGAGGATTTTTGCAATTGGTGATATCAACACCTATCCCGGTAAGCTCAAGCTGATCTTGTCGGGCTTCCACGAGGCCACGCTGATGGCGCAGCAAGCGTTTCATTATGTGTATCCAGAAAAGAAGTTGCACTTTCAGTACACGACTTCATCGTCATCGTTGCAACAAAAATTAGGCGTAGCATAAATAAAATCTTACCCAATTGTGGCGAATTATGGCGAAAGTATGATTATTCTGTGCGGGGTGAATTCAGGGGTTTTATTGTGTGTTTTTCGCACTATTTTGTGCGTATTGGATTAAAATCCAACTCTAACCCCTATGAGGATACTCCTATGACGTTATCTTTTTTGAGGCCGAAAACACGTACTGAATTGGCTGCACATCGCGTGTTGGCCGTGTTGATGTATGGCGTGCTGTTTGTGGCGACGGTGATTGCGATCGTCTTTAAAGCAAACGCAGCACCCGCACCAGCAAGTTTTGCGCCGTTGACGAAGCAGCTTTTGCCATCGGTGGTGAACATTCGCGTTAATGTCGAGGCGATTGAGACCGCTGAAGGGCAAGGCGGTCAACAACAGGCGCCACGAATTTCTCCTGGGTTTGAAGACTTTTTCCGTCAATTCGGGATGCCGTTGCCAGACGGTCCGCAAAATCGTGATCTGCCGAGTACGGCGATGGGTTCAGGGTTTATTATTGATACCTCAGGTATTGTAGTCACGAACAATCACGTCATCAACAAGGCAGACAAGGTTTTTGTGACGCTACAATCTGGCGAAGAATTTGAAGCTGAGTTGATTGGCACCGACCCCAAAACAGATTTGGCGGTGCTGAAGTTTGATAGTGGTAGCACGAAGTTGATGGCGGTATCGTTTGGCGATTCAGATCAATCCGAGGTTGGCGATTGGGTGCTGGCGATTGGAAATCCGTTTGGGCATTTGGGTGGCTCGGTGACAGCAGGGATCATTTCGGCACGGGGTCGGAATATCAATGCAGGTCCCTACGATGATTTTATTCAGATCGATGCCGCAATAAACCGTGGCAATTCAGGCGGGCCATTGTTCAATATGAACGGCAAGGTGATTGGGATCAACACGGCGATATTGTCGCCGAACGGCGGTTCGGTCGGTCTCGGATTTTCGGTACCTTCGAATCTTGCGTCGAATGTGATTGGGCAGTTGCTTGAATTCGGCGCGACCCGTCGCGGTTGGCTAGGTGTGCTGATCCAAGATATTACGCCAGAGATTGCCGAAAGTCTTGGTAATCGTGGCCTGAAAGGCGCATTGGTCAGTCAGGTGACGGAGAAAGGCCCTGCGGAAACAGCCGGGTTCGAGGTTGGTGACCTGATCGTAAGTTTTGACGGCAAGCTGGTAGAAAGCTCACAAAAGCTGCCGATTTTGGTGGCGGAGACTCCAGTAGGTAAAGAGGTTTCAGTGGGTATTTTACGCGGTAGAGAGCCGATGGTCTTGAGCGTGATGCTGGGACAACTCGAGAAGGCCGAGAATCTGCAACTCTCGGCATCAGACAAAATCGTGAAGCCAAAGTCCGCTGAGGGTCGAGAAGAGATGTTGGGTCTAGTGTTGTCGGAGATTACTGATAGTCTCGCTGAGCGCTTTGAGATCGATCCATACACCGAGGGCATAGTGATCCTTGAGGTTGCGCCGACTAGCAAGGCGGCGTCGCTTGGAGTGCATCCTGGGGATGTGGTGGTGAAGATCAACCAGAAGCCAGTCAGTAGCCTGGCTGAGGTCAAGGAATTGTTAGAACTTGCCAAGAGCGAGGATCGTGAGAATGTTTTACTGTTCCTGCGGAGTCAAGGCAACGCACGGTTTGTGGCCTTGCCGCTAAAGCCTGAATAAGGTGTAATGGACGGCTTGATCCTTGCGGGGCCAACCGCTAGTGGTAAAACCGCACTGGCGGTGGTGTTGGCGAGGCTTTGCGATGGCGTAGTGATCAACGCCGACTCCATGCAGGTCTACGCCGACCTTCAGCGCCTGAGCGCACGCCCTACAACCGCCGAGATGCAGGGCGTACCGCATTACCTGTTTGGGCATGTCGATGGTAGCGGACGGTATAGCGTTGGACGTTGGCTACAAGATGTCAGGAGTATTTTACCAGAAGTAGCCGGGAAATTGCCGATTTTTTGCGGTGGTACTGGAATGTATATCAAGGCGCTGAGTACCGGGTTCACCGATATCCCGGAGATTCCAACAAGCGTCAAGGCACAGGTGGCGGATGAGTATCAGGCTCTTGGGCATGGAGCGTTCACTTCGGCATTGGTGCAGCGTACACCGCAAGCCCTAGCGCATGTTGTACAAGCTCCTGATCGTCAACGATTATTGCGCGCCGCCGAGGTGATGTATGCCACCGGAAAGCCGCTCAGCGAATGGCATCAGCACATGAGCGCGCCGATCCTGAAACAACCGCACCATCTGGTGTTGCTGCCGGATCGTGTGGCCTTATACGCGCGTATCAATCGACGTTGCACTGCCATGATGACCACTGCACGCGCTGAGGTTGTGGCACTACTGGCGCGGAATTTATCCACTGGCCTTCCGATCATGCGCTGTTTAGGCGTTGAGGTACTCGGTGCGGTGCAGCAGGGCAGAGTACAAGAGTCTGTCGCCTTGCGGGACTTTGCTCGCAAAACCCAACATTACGCCAAGCGGCAATTTACCTGGCTTCGGCACCAAATCCAAGCTGATCCCGTCGAAGATGATTTCGGTGATACTTTACCCGATATCACTCTGCCCGATCTAATCCGGTAATTTGTAAAGATCTGTTGGAAATGTAGTACAGCCTGAGCAAACAGGAAAAAAACTACAACGCTCGGCAGGCCAAACTGCGCATCTTGGGGATTAAGCACGCGAAAAAGTTCAGGGTATTCGCCGACATCCACTGCAATAACAAACAAGCGCATATGATCGCCCAAAACGTTGCTGCCCTTACAAACATGAACTCGAAATTAGCATGGTCAAAAGGATTAGCTAAACTGCATCTCCACTATACGAGGCTATTGTGAATCGAGTCTATTAGATTCTTGGTTCCCAAGCGTCGGAGACAGTAACCAAAAGTACTGTGATCTAGTGTGCGGGCGCTTAAGATAAAATCGTAGAACCATTTTTCTGTATGACTTTCTCTTCAGTACCGTTCCATCTCACGGTTTGAGATATCTTACAAAAATTGCAGAACTAGCATCCGAAAAGCGCCCCCAAACCTTCGCGACTTTTATCACTATACAGACTTTCCAGAGGATGACATAGAAGGTCACAATCAACCAACCTTTCAAAAACTCGGTAGGGGGTGATCTGCTGAAACAAGGCTATCTACACTTATCAGCATCTCTTGTACGTTACGCGATATCTTTTTCATGCAAAACAATAGGATGGCAAGAGTGAACCAGAAATTTTAGCTTATTATAAAGACAAGGGGCTGACACCTAAGATTGAGACTTGAGAGTAGACCTGAAGTCTTTAAGTAGCTTTTGTAGTGAACCAGTATTAAATCGCCAATCGCACTCTTTCAAGAACATGCTGAAGTGTTTTTTTGGAATACCATTGAACTTTCACATATGCCGTTTTGCCTGATTCCAGAAGTTTTCAATACCATTGATATGATGACGTCCATGAGCAAAAAGTGTTGGACGATTGATCCTGTAGTGCTTGAACTCTGACACTGTAATATACGAGCGATAGCTATCAGTATAAACAAGGCGTTATTTTCTGCCGAATAATGGGCATCAGAGTATCCGTTCTAGCGTCTGGGGTGGTTTGTGTGTGAACATGTCCACCGCGCTTCAAAATACCAGACACTGCCACTTTTCCAGCAGATCCTCTACCTCGTTTCCCTTTTCGAATATCACCAGAGTAGCTTTCGTCCAATTCTATCTCTCCAGCAAACTGTGCGGCTCTTTCCTGTTGTTTCCTAGCAATGGCGGTGCGTAGCTTGTGAAAAAAACGTATTGCGATGAACACCTGCCAGTTCCGGCTACTGTTCTCGCTGTCGAACCCGCAACAAAGTATTTCATGAATTCCAGTTGCTTGTTTCTTGATAATTACAATGCTTTACATACATAGATAACAGCTAACTTATTTTAAGTCAGGTTCCAGCCCCTTGTTTTAAAGTATGCGGATATGACCACGATTAAACAGAATCCGCCCTAGATTGGCACACATGCCCGTTGAACACCAACCAGGCACTGTTATATAAACAGTGGTGTGCGTTTTTTTGTGATTGAGCTTGAAGACTTAGTTGCTTTGCGCCAAGGTGGAATGGTCTTGTGGCATTCCAATGCCTATTCGGGCGTTTGCAAAAATATGATACCATCTGGGTTCGTGGCCTCAACGACCTGACTCCGCCCGATACCCCTTTCTGCCGAGGCATTCGTTTTGTCTATGGCGCTCATCAAAGTTACTAAACGCAATTTTATGGCCACACCGACCCGAGCCCTTCGTGGCCTTCAAGCCATCGCGGCCGATTACGATCTCTATCTGTTCGATCAATGGGGCGTGATCCACGATGGACACACGCTTTATCCCCACGTCGAAGAAACTATCCGCGCGTTACGGGCTTTGCCAAACAAGATGCTGGTGGTGCTGTCGAATTCCTCGAGGCGGGCGCATTTCTCGCGCGACTTGATGTGTAGAATGGGGCTTGAAGAAGCCTTGTGGGATGATGTCATTACCTCTGGTGAGCATTGCATTCAATGTTTGAAAGAGCGCCCTGCGGGCTTTTATGCTGATCTTGGACGGCGGTATTATTGCATTCACTGGCCGGAAGGCTACAGCCTGCCTGAGGACCTTGACTACGAAGTGGTGACAGACTTGGCACAGGCGGATTTTCTGTTGTTAACGGGGATGAACCAGAGCCTTGATGCGTACACGCCTCTGCTGAACGAGGCCAAACAATACGGTTTGCCCATGGTGTGCGCCAACCCTGACCTGCGTGCACCAGAGGGTAGAGTGATCAAGGATTGCCCCGGCCTCATCGCCGAGAAGTATCGTCAAATCAGTGGCGTGGTCAGTAGCCATGGCAAACCCGCCACAGAACTCTATGATCTGATTTTGCGAAAGTACGCTGTACCGCGCCAACGTGTGTTGGCGGTTGGTGATTCGTTGGATCACGACATTCAGGGCGCGAACAATGTCGATATTGCCAGCATGCTGTTAACTCAGGGTATCCATCGCCATGCTTGGCACGCTATACGCGCCAAAGGACACGATGTCGTTGAGACCAGCGCGATACTGTGTACGCAGTACAATGTGCATTTTGATTATGTTTCTACAGGGTTGCAGTGGTAGGAGTGCAAGATGCACTTTGGCGCTATCTTTCGTTTTATTAGCCAATTTTTGTTGGTGCTCAGCGCGGCAATGCTAATCCCGCTCGGGGCGGATTTACTGCTCAACCGCGCTGAATGGAGCGTCTTTGCATTGTCCGCGGCGGGAACGGCAGCAGTGGGCTTGATCGGGTTAGGGCTGTTTTGGCAGCGCAAGGGACAGCGCCTAAGCCTGCGTGGTGGATTCTTGTTGATGACCGTGACTTGGTTGATCATCCCGATGTTCGCTGCGATTCCTTTGTGGCTATCCAACGAGGTCTTCAGCTTCACCGATGCATTATTCGAATCGATCTCTGGTCTCAGCACCACCGGCGCCACGGTGCTGGTAGGACTGGATCGCATGCACGAAGGCTTGCTGCTCTGGCGTTCGATTTTACAGTGGCTTGGCGGGATTGCAATTGTGCTGATGGCAGTGGTGATGCTGCCAAAACTCGGGGTCGGGGGAATGCAGATTTTCCGTCAGGAAATGATCGATCGCAACGAAAAGGCCTTGCCGCGCACGGCGCAGGTCGCAGTGTGGATCGTGGGGGTCTATATTGGTTTGAGCATCGCCAACGTTGCAGCCTATAAGTTGGCGGGCATGAGCACGTTCGATGCCTTTAATCACGCCATGACTACCATTGCGACGGGCGGTTTTAGCACACATGATCGTTCGTTTGCATTCTACAGCAATCCCAACATTTCATGGATTGCAGTGATGTTCATGGTGTTGGGTTCGCTGCCGTTCATTCTATTCGTGAAGGGCTTGCGCGGTGCGCCGAAGAAAATTCTTCAGGATCAGCAAGTGCAATTTTTCTTTGGCTTGCTGCTAACTTTGATCGCGCTGATGGTTTTTTACCTCTATCTTGCCAAAGGCTGGAACTTGATCGACGCGGTGCATTTGGTGAGTTTTAATGTTACCTCGATCATGACCGGCACGGGCTATGCCAACGCAGCCTACGATCGTTGGGGCGAACTTGCAGTACCGTTTTTCTTCTCGATTATGGTGATCGGCGGTTGCGCGGGGTCAACCTCGTGCGGCATCAAGATATTTCGTTTTGTGGTGTTGAAGGAGGCTGCGCGGGTGCAACTCAAGCGGTTGCTAAACCCAAACGGAGTCTTCATCGCCTATTATAATGGCAAACTGATCGACGAAACGATTTCTGACTCAGTGCAGGGCTTCTTCCTGCTGTTCGGTGTGACCTTTGTGATTATCACCTGGGGTTTGTCATTGACCGGGCTGGATTTTCTGACGGCGATGTCGGGGGCGGCCTCGGCGATTGCAAATGTTGGGCCGGGTCTTGGCAGTATGATTGGGCCTGAGGGCAATTTTACTAATCTGACCGATGGCGCAAAGTGGGTGATGATCGCAGGTATGTTGGTGGGGCGTTTGGAGATTTATACGGTTCTGTTGGTGTTGTTGCCGCAATTCTGGAACGATTAAGCTATGTTAGCTGAAACATCGCGCGATGTTGCGCACATTATTGTAGGTGCCGGCTACGCGGGTTGCCTGCTGGCTTTGCTGCTGAAGCGTGCGGGATACGAGGTTCTGGTGCTGGAGAAGGCGGCAAGTAATGCGATTACTTCTGGTGATCGGTATTTTGGTATCGCGCGCGAGACTAGGATTTTGTTGCAGGAATTGGGCTTGTGGCAACAAATGCAAAACCAGTGTACGCCAATTGCGGCGATGCACATCCATACCCCAGCCGATCCTGAACGCGCGTGGTTATCGTTGGGTCAAGAGGATGACTATGTCATTGGGTGCGTGATTCCGGCGCACCTTCTGCACGAAGTACTACGTGTGGCGGTGGCCGATGCTGGAGTTGTGGTGTTGTTCGAGACCTGCATTGCTCGCCTTGAGCAACGCACGCAGCGGGTGGAAGTCACCACGGATCGCGGAGAGATATTCA
>JABSOH010000033.1 GCA_013216065.1 Alphaproteobacteria bacterium | reverse complement strand
GTGAGTTGGCGGAGATTGCGCTTGAGATTAAGGACTATCATCAGTGCGCCGAGCAATGGAAGATCGTACACGAGAATCCGCACCAGAACGCGGCTTACGAGTATCTGTTGCCCCATGGGCCATATGTGGTGTTGCCGACCACCGAGCCGTGTACCAGTAAGCTGATTTGGTGTCACGAAGAGGATGGCGCTGAATACGATCTTGAATCGCAATTGATCGCGCATTTCCCGCCTGCTTTAGGTGAGGTGAGCCTTTTGGAGCACATCAGCGCATATCCTTTGAACTTGCAACGTGCGAAATCCAGCTACAACGGCCGTGTGGTGCTGATCGGAGATGCGTATCAGCGCGTGCATCCCGTGGCGGCACAGGGACTTAATATCGGCCTGCGCGATGCGCAAGCTCTCGCAGCATCGCTGATCGATGCGCAAAGACTTGGCCTCGATCATGGTACACCGCACCGCTTGGAGGGTTTTCATCAGCAACGCAGGTTCGATCGGTTTTTGGTGCGTAGCCTCACCGATTTTCTCGGCGATAAGGCGGGCTTCGATACGCCCCTTTTTTGGCGTCTGCACCGAGTTTTGGGCAAATTGTTCGCAACCCGCCCAGCCCGCTGCCTAATTCGCGAGATTTTCCACGGCGAGTAGGGCTAGCCCTATACTAGGCAGCGGTACTCCGACGGCGTGGCCGGCCCTTCTGCGATTTCCAGTGCGGGGAATGGGCTTTTTTGCTGTACAGTTTGGTTTTCTGATCCGAAGGCGCAACCCTTTCCAATCTGGCGTTCGGGTTCAACAACCGATGAATCGCACTCCACCGCGCCTTATCAGCCGGTGTGACATAACACGATGCTGTGCCGCTCGCTCCAGCCCGTGCCGTCCGCCCGATACGGTGGATGTAATCCTCGGGGCATTGCGGCAAATCATAATTGATGATATGGGCAATGTGCAGGATATCCAAGCCGCGCGCCGCAACGTCGGTGGCAATCAGAAAATCGAAATGGCTTTGGCGGAACTTGCGGATCACGGCATCGCGTTTGTTTTGGCGCATATCGCCGTGCAAGGCCTCAGCGCGTAGGCCCTCCTTGCGTAGGCGCGTTGCCATTCTTTCGCAGCTGTACTTGGTTTTGACAAACACGATCGCTGTGCCAGTGCATTCCCGAAGTTGGTTCAGAAAATGCGGATACTTTTCTGCTTCCGAGATGGGAAAGACCTCTTGATGCAGATTTTCACCAATCGGTGCTTGGACGCTAATCCGCACTGGAGCGGACAGGTATTCTTGTGCCGTAGCGACAATTGCCTTGGGCAAGGTGGCGGAAAACAATAAGGTTTGGCGCACTTCGGGCATCGTAGTAAGAATCTGATCGATTTGCACCGCAAAGCCCATATCGAGCATGCGGTCAGTTTCGTCAAGCACCAGAAAATCGCAACGTTCTAGGCGCACACTTTTGCGGACTAAATGATCGTTGATGCGCCCGGGAGTGCCGACAATCAAACGCGGGCGTTGCTTGAGTTGTTGGATCTGTTTTGGGATTGCTTCGCCGCCGATCAAGAGGGCAGTGCGTATCGCAGAGTTTCCGCGCGTCGCCTCGTCCTTTGAACGATCCCACTTAAAGGCACGTGACGCATTACCTTGAGGTTTCGGCTCGTTTTGGAGTAGAGCTTTGATTTGAGTGCAAACTTGCAATGCGAGCTCGCGGGTTGGGGTTAACACCAAAGCCGTACTGGTGGGGTTTTGCATTAAATGCGCGACGAGGGGGATGGCAAAGGCCATGGTTTTGCCGGTCCCGGTATTCGCCGAGCCAAGAACATCCCGACCCTCCAAAGCAGGAGGAATGGCTTGGGCTTGAATCGGGGTTGGGGTGATAAAGCCTTGTTGCACAAGGGCATAAGTGAGGGGCACTGGTAAACCCAGTGCGGAAAAATTGTACATTACATGTAGTCCTTAAAATTTGCGCGCCACGCGTAAGGAGGCGGAATGCACCTTGAACTTCACGCCGAAAACTCACGCAGTCACTAATGCACACCCGTAGGCTTTTCAAAGCCTTGTATCATAACTGGTGTTGGAATAGCAATAGGCTCGATCAACAGAGGCTAAACACGTGTTAAACAAGACAAATAAAGCGCCGAGTGCAAAAAGCACCCAACTGAGCGACCTCATTTTTATCTTCGGCGTCTCTTTAGTATCAAGAAAACGATGGCTATTTCAGATAGTAAAGTCGTTTACACCATCACTGGAAGAACCAAACAGAACCAGAATACCCAATGCCCTGCCCCCGTACAATCCCTCGTTTTGAAGTAGAGTCTGCCCCACCTTAATGAAGGAGTAGACGAATGCGAAGAGCCGATTTTCCGAGGCACAAATTATTGATATGATCAAGGAGCAGGAGGCTGGCCTGCCAACAGCGGTTGTTTGTCGCAGGCACGGCATCAGCCCGTCGAGCTTTTACAAGCTGAAAGTCAGGTATGGCAGGGCTTCAGAGATGTGCCGCCTCAAATCTTTGGAAGATGAAAACGCCCAACTCAAGCGCCTGCTGGCGGAGACGACGTTGGACAATGCCGCTTTGAAAGATATCCCGGAAAAGAGTTGATGACGCGCGATCTGGAGGCGTGAAGCGGCGCTACCGCCTTCTATAAGCGGGGGGGGAAGCTAACCGTGAAGTAGCGCGCATAGGCGGGGGCTGGAAGCGCGCCGGACGCTTGAACTAAACGGGGGGCTTGCACAAAACAAAACCTGTGACTACAATTCCTGCGGACTCTCAGGATAAGTGAGGAACGACAGGGAAGCAGGTCAAGTATATTACTCGATTTTGCAGAGATTCTAGCAGATTTTCGTTTACTGAGAAATTCTGTTGCAGCAAGAGGAAAAAACAAATCTCCAATACCAGGCTGGATGGATTCTCAGTTCTATCAAAGAGGCTGGGAAGAAAATCTGTTTCATATTCAAATTGTTGTTGTTGGTGCCGTCTTGGATACGCCAACACGCAAAATTGATTGCTTCTGAAACGGCATTAGTGTTGAGATCGAATGGAATAATAAAGACCCCTTCTATAAAGATAGGGATTTGAGCAATTTCCGACTTCTACATGATCTTTGTGCTTTGAGCGTCAGCATGATCGTAACACGCTGTGACGGACTTCGAGAAATATTTAATGAACTTGGGAAAGATTCATCTTATGGGAATTTAACAATTCACATGGGCAAACTTATTCTTAGGATTAATGGTGGTGGAGCCGCAGGGAACCACGTTCTTATCCCAAGAATAAGTCGGTCACTTTACATCAAAGGTGATATTGATTAACGTTTTTCTCTCTATATTTTAAGGTCTTTTCGTAGACACCAATGTGTTGTGCCATAGGGGCGCACAATTCCATGAACAGGAATAGAAGGTCAGAATCGATCATTCACTTCGAAAAATTTGTTTCTGCTTGTCGGGAACAAAATTAGACCGCATCACAAGTGCTTCGAGCATTTATTTGAATCTAAGTTGGTCGTCGGCACGAATTAAGCCGCCAACAGCAAGGTTTTAGACAACTGAATCGATTACAAGAAATTGATAATGGGCAGCAATAACACTGTATCTTATTGTTGGAGCTTGGAAGGAATCAGCGATTTCTGACCATTCTTACCGATCCACCTTGGCAGTTTCATAATCGTACTGGAAAAACAGATCTTGAACATAAAAGGCTTAATAGATATCCTACAATGTATTTTCAGTCTATTAAATATATGCCTGTTGCAAAAATTGTAGATGAACCAGCGCATCTCTATCTATAGGTATCAAATGCCCTTTTAGCCGATGGTCTTGAGGTTATGAAAATATGAGTCTTAGAGTATAAAACTAACATTAGTATGGGACAAGATACGAAAAGATGGAGAGCCTGATGGTAGGGGAGTTGGCTTCTATTTTTGTATTGTTACAGAACAGGTTCTTTTCGAAATAAAGGGTAAAGATGCTCGTACCCTTCGGCTGGGACGGACACAAGTAAACCTAAGTGCGTTCACGTAAACGGGGATATTCCTGAAAGCTAGATGAAATGTACGAAATTATTGAATCGTGGAGTTCTGGGCCTTATCTCGAATTATTTGTCCGAAACCCTCATACTGGATGGATTGGCTTTGGTAATCAAGCTGATGAATATCAGCCAATCTGGGACACGTATTCAATCACCCCTGTGCACCTGTTTCTGCATGAATCCGACAATATCTATGAACTACAATAACATATTTCATCCTGTTGAGAAATTCCTGTAGCGTTGTGTGAGATCCGTAGTGCACTTGACCGATATAAAGGCATGACTTTCAAAATAAAGTACAAAGACCAAATTTACAATAAGCATAAACAAAACAGAAATTAAAAAATATCAGAACAGTGTTAAATAACTGTTAGGAGAAATCGCCTATGTTGAAGAGAATTGATACGCTTATAATCGACTTAGACAATACTATTTTTGACTGGTTTAAGTTTTGGCATGCTTCATTCGAACCAATATATGAGAATATTTTATCCGCAAGCAATAATTCAAAAGACGAAGTTGAAGCGGATATACGAAGAGTTCATCAGAAGTACCGCACGTCAGAATATTTATTTCTTATTGAAGAACTCACTGTACTAAACAATATAGACGAAAATGGTGATCGAAGAGAACAATTTTGCGATGCCATTGTAAAGTCACGGAGAGGTCGAGACAAAAATCTACGATTATATGAAGGGGTTTTTAATAGTCTTTGGGCTATTAAAAACAAGGGTACAAAAATTATTGCCTATACAGAGTCTATCTCTTTCTATAGCGCATACCGTCTAAAACGCTTCGGGCTGGATGGGGTTATAGATATTCTTTATACTGCTCAAGACCATACACATCTGCAGGGTTTGTCCGTTGATAATTTTTGTAGATCGCCTAATGAATTTCACCAGTTGGAAGTGACTGAAACGAAGCATACTCCACTAGGTGAATTGAAACCAAATTCAAAACTTTTAAAAAATATTATGGACTATGAAAATGTTAAAATCGAGAACTGTGCTTATGTAGGTGATAATTTGTTCAAAGATGTGGCCATGGCACGTGATGTTGGTATCTTGGATATTCATGCGAAATATGGAGAGAACCAAAAAAATTCAGAATATTCTCTATTACAGCGCGTCTCGCACTGGACTGAAGATGATATATTGCGTGAAAAAGAGATAACAAGACGAGGATATCAGTGTGAACCAAGCGTTGTTCTTAAAAAAAATTTTACTGAGATATTTATGTATTGCGATTTTCAGACTTTTAATAAAAATCTCCAAAAGTCAGCAATCAAAATGTTTTGAAAATCTGAAAAAACATTTGATGTTCAACAATATTTTAATGAAATGCAAATACGGTTTCGTATCTATGCGGTAACTGTGGTCAGTGCGTTTATTGGTATTGAAGACTTCTATAGTTTGGTTACGAATTTTTAAGAGGAGTTTTATTTATTATATCCGCTTTAGTTTCTTAGCGCTGAAGAAATTGCAAACGACTATGGCGATAAAATTCCTGGAATTCAAAACAGACTCTAATTCATATATAGTGTATTATTGTTTGTGCTATTCATAGCAATCATTAGTCCAAGTCTAAAAGTTAATAGATTGAAATAAAATAAAAACCCCACATCATTTAAATGTCGCAACTTTGAATTTTGAAATAATTAAATTATAGTGGACGCGCATCATGATACAGAATAATTTCCAGAATCTGCTATTTTAAAGTCTAATATTTTTAATTCAGAAAATATATAAATCCTGATGGTTACGTACAATTTCCGACTGTATCAACTGGAGCAACTATCGTTTAACTGCAGACTATATTTTTGCCGATAGAGTGGTTTTTTGCTTTGTCGTGCTTTCATCTCAAATTTCTCGAAACACTTCTCCATAGTGTGCTTAGAACAGTTACAGTCTAGAGCGGAATCTTAGCGAGTCGTACCACCCTATTAAGGTTGTCGCTGAAATTCGTGAGTCGGCGCAAGACTACATCAAAAAGTTCTATTTCGATGCCGTATAAGTTCTCTAAGATCACCCTTGAGGCAGTTTATCCTTGCAGATGGCGCAGAGGATCAACGGGTCTGCTGCCCTGGCGTATCTCAAAGTGCAATTGACCACTAGTGACATTGCCGCTTTTGCCACTGCGTGCGATAACTTGCCCCTGACGCACCTGATCACCACGCTTGACCAATAGTGCTTCATTATGGGCGTAGGCACTCATCAAACCGTTGTCGTGGCGTATGACGAGAATCCAGCCAAAACCGCTAAGTTTATCACCAGAATATACCACCATACCATGATCGACCGCCTTAACGGCACTCCCAACCTTTGCACTGATGTTGATGCCGTCGTTACGCATCCCCTGCGATTTGCTGCCAAATCGCGAGACCACCTTGCCACGTAGTGGCCAGATCATCTGCCCGCTCGATTGTATCGTCGGCTTGGACGACGTCTTCTTTGCCTTTTTGACAAGCATTTTGGCTGGAGTTTTTGAGCGTTCTGCCACCCAAGTTGTCGATGTATGCTGCAGGGCTTTTACAATTTTAAGATCTTGGAGTGTCGGTTGAGATTGCGGTTTAAGCGTGAGTTTGGCCTCAGGTGCAGACTTTTCCGCCACTTTGGGGACGAGGGTTTTGCGGTATTGGCTCGAAGGAATTTGCAGTTTTTTACCCTGAATGATCCGATAAGGCGGTTTAAGGCGGTTTAAACGAGCTAAAGCGTACAAGGATACTTGATAGGTTTCCACAATCCCTCCCAAAGTGTCGCCCTTAACAATGGTGTGGACTCGAAGACGTGGGATATGCAGCCGTTGCCCAACGTGTAGACGATAGGGCGGTCGTAAATCGTTGGCGCGTATTATGTCTCGTGTTGAAACGAAATAGCGCCGTGAAATGGCGTAGACATTTTCCCTATCGGCGACGGTATGTAACGCTTTTGACGACGGAGCCATCACTTGAAGCGGCGCATTACTACACGCCGCAAGCAACAAAAACATCAAGAACAAACTGGGTAGAGAGAGTATCCGGTGCCACAAGTTCATCTGCATCCGAGCCAAGCCGACATTAACCAATGCACTCTTGCCCGGCCATATATGGTCTCAGGCGTTCAGGAACTGCAATTGAGCCATCGTCCTGCTGGTGGTTTTCCATCACGGCAACCAGCGTGCGTCCCACCGCCATGCCCGAGCCATTCAGGGTATGAATCGCGACATTGCCCTGATCAGTTTTCATTCGCCCCGCCATGCGGCGTGCCTGATAGGCCCCACAGTTTGAACAACTCGAAATTTCACGGTAGGTATCCTGCCCTGGCAGCCAGGCCTCAATATCGTAGGTCTTGACCGCGCCAGGCCCCATATCGTTCGAACACAACAACATCACCCGATATGGTATTTCGAGTGCCTTTAAAATATTCTCGGCGCAATCCGTCATGCGCTCTAGCTCATCCATCGAATTTTCCGGCGACGCAATCGTCACCATCTCGACCTTCGAAAACTGATGCTGGCGCAACATCCCCCGCATATCTCGCCCGGCCGCACCAGCCTCACGACGGAAGCACTGCGTCCACGCCGTTAATCGGATCGGCAATTCTTTTGAACTAAATATCCGATCCGCACCAAAATTGGTCAACGGCACTTCGGCAGTGGGAATCAGCCAATAATCATCGGAAACCTGATACAAATCCTCGCTGAACTTCGGCAGTTGCCCAGTGTTATACATCGTCGTCGAATTCACCAGCACAGGCAACGCAACTTCCGTTAAACCGTGCTTGGCGATGTGCAGATCGACCATGAAATTGCCAATCGCACGTTCAAGACGCGCCAAATCTCCAAACAACGTATTGAAACGCGCGCCGGCAAGCTGCGTCGCCCACTGAAAATTCATCATCCCCAGAGCCTCACCCAACTCGAAATGCTGCTTTGGCAGCGTAGAAAACGTTCGTAGCGTACCCCAATCTCGGATCAGACGATTGTCGTTTTCGTCCTTACCATACGGAACGCTGGTATCGGGCAGATTAGGAATCCCCGACAGCACGTCGTGCAAATCTGCCGCAACAGCACTCTGTACGGCCTCAAGCTTGGCAATCTCGATTTTCATCTGTTGCACTTCAGCAATAATCTCCGCGCTATCACCACCTGAGCGTTTGACCTCAGCGACTTTTGCCGATAGATTGTTGCGCGCACTCAGAAGAGCCTCCTTGCGTGTGATCAAAGCGCGGTTTTCACTATCCAACTCCAGTATCATCACCGACTGCGGCGCCAAATCACGAAGCGCAACCAGACGGTCAAATTCTTCTGGATTGTCACGTATCACACGAATATCATGCATCGGAGGTATCCTAGGTTGTGTCGGCCCTGGCGGCTTTGCGCTCGATCAATTTCGCACACAAAATCGAAACTTCATAAAGCAGAATAATCGGCACCGCAAGGCCGATTTGACTCATCGGATCTGGAGGCGTCAAGATCGCAGCAGCCACAAAGGCCAGAAGAATCGCATAACGACGCTTGTGGATCAATCCCTGAGCATCGGTAAGGCCCGCACGCACCAGCAACACGAGCAATACCGGCAATTCAAAACAGACCCCGAAGGCCAAGATTAGGCGCATGGTCAAGGACAGATACTCGTTGACCTTCGGCTCAAGCACAATCGCCAGATTCTCCGCTCCGGCCTGTTGCTCAAAACTGATAAAGAACTCCCATGCCACGGGCAGCACGAGATAATACACAAACGAGGCCCCCAGAAAAAACAAAATTGGAGTCATCAATAAAAAAGGGAAAAATGCTTTTTTTTCATTGCGATACAGCCCAGGCGTGATAAACACCCAAATCTGCGATGCCAACACCGGAAACGCGATACAAAACGCTGCAAAGAAGGCTATCTTGACGTCAGTAAAAAACTTCTCGTGCATCGCTGTAAAAATCATGCGACGCTGGCTCTGGTCTTGCCATAGATCCATCAAGGGTGCGGTGAGAAAGTTGAAAATCACATCGGCGAAGTAAAAACTGACCAGAAACGCCACCATCAATGCCGCGAACGAATATATCAAGCGCGTGCGCAACTCTTTGAGATGCTCGATAACCGGGGCACGGCTGTTTGCCATATCATCGGGAGTGCTATCAGCCATTTCAGGATTTGGCGCACTCACGGTTTTTCTTTCGAGGCTGGAGAAGCATCTGAATCAGCCGCTATAGAGGGCTTTGATGTCTCAGGATTCAGTGCAGCAGTCTTCTTCGGCGCATTCGGATCGGTATGCAATTGCATTTGCGAAACGGTTTTCACGTCTTCGACAGCCCCCTGCTCTTCCTTAACCGCGCGCTCGCCGAGAATCTCCTGAAACAGCTTATCACCGCTCATATCGTGCTGCTCTTTCAACAAGTTTTTCTTAATGTCCTCAAGATCAGCCGAGCACGCCGCTTCGTCCATCGCACTCTGAAAGTCTGTCGTCACCGAGCGGATCTTTGCCATAAATTCACGCATCGTGCGCAACACACGCGGAATCTCGCGCGGCCCCACCACTATGAGGGCTACCGCCACCACCACCAGAAGTTCACTCCAGCCGATATCGAACATGACTGCCTTAGACCGAAAATCAGCAATAGACTATTTTTGAGTCTCGGAAGGGTGCTCGGCCTTTGCTGTGCTTGACGCATCCTGAGGTTGATCAGCAGTAATTTCCTCCAACTTGGTAGACGAATCGCTCGCATCCTCTTTGAGGTTCGACTTGAAGGCCTTCAGCCCTTTGCCCAAATCGCCCATCAAACTCGAGATTTTCCCTCTGCCCCCAAACAGCACCAAAACTACCACGAGTACGATCAGCCAGTGCCAAATACTGAATGCGCCCATCATCCATTCTCCAAGTTCGAGTTTTCCATTAATGTACGGTGCAAATCTAAGAATCCCCAGTTGATCCCAATGTAGTCATGATTGCCCAGAATGCAACTCTGAAAGGGTATTGTCGCGCAGACCAAGATTACAGAGTGTGCTTTCCAACCCAATTTGGATCTAATTCGACGGAGATTCGGCAAACACAAATGCCATCTTTGGATCGATGATAATGCGATGAATCGACCCCGGTGCCGGAATATAGACCCCGGGCTGTCGGACATGCAAATGCACCTCAGCAGAATTCTCGGTCAAGGAGCGCAAATGGATCAAGCTGCTACTACCGAGAACCCGTGCCGCAATCACCTGTGCCCTGCCGGGCGCAAGTTCGTTCTCATCAGACGGTAACAGTTGCATTCCTTCAGGCCGAACTGTCATAATGCCTTGATCACCAAATCTTCCCACCTCATGTGCCGGAAAGGTACCAAACACAGTCTTAAAGCCTTCAGTTCCAAATACGCCCGGAACACAGTTGACCTCGCTCATGAACCGCGCTACGAAAACCGAATTCGGATGATAAAAAATCTCCTCCGGGCTACCGTCCTGCGCAATGCGCCCATCAGGGCCTAGGATGGTGATGTGGTTCGCCATATGCATGGCATCGGTTGGATCGTGACTCACGATCAAGGCGCTAGAGCGTATCGCGTTCAATAGGTGCAAAATATCATCACGGGTTTGCTCTTTCGTGCGCCCATCAAGACTGCTGAACGGCTCATCGAATAGCACAATTGCCGGCTTGGCAATAATAGCGCGCGCGATGCCCACACGCTGCTGCTGACCACCCGACAGTTGGTGCGGATATTGTTTCGCCACCGCTTCGAGGCCAAAGCGCATAATCATCGCATCAACCAGAGTTTGTTCAGGCTTCAATAATTGAGTTGCAAAACTGCGCAGGCGTAATCCAAAGGCGATGTTTTCCCGCGCAGTCAAATTCGGAAACAAAGCGTGGTCTTGAAATACCAACCCAATCTTACGTTTATCGGGTGCAAGATGGCCGCTAGAAATCCCGTGGATAAAAATCTCACCGTCTTGCAAGCATTCCAGTCCCGCAATCAAGCGCAACAACGTGGTCTTGCCGCTACCCGATGGGCCGAGCAGAAAATGTATCTGCCCTTCATCAACCCGAAAATTGATATCGTGTAATGGATTATTCTGCGCTGCCTGATGACGGTGACAAAGGCCACGGATATCGAGACGCGCCAAGGGCCGTTGCGAGGTATTGTTGTGGGTTGAATCGGTCATCACAAATCACATCCAAGAGGCGGGTGCAAACAGCATAGCGGATTATGTGACATTGGCACCGAGATTACAACATCTACACTGGTGGCAATCGTGTCTGCTCAAACATCTTCCTTAACGTGTTGATGTTTTTGGCAAAGGTAAAACGCTACTTTCATTCAAGGCACAAGCGTTGTATGGAGAAGGGTGAAATACGCAGTATAATGGGCAAAAAGCCCGAAGGTATCGCCATGAGTTTTGATTTTGAAGAAGAAGACTTGCCACCATACCCGGCCTATGAAGATGTTGAGATCGAGATACGGGCTGTATTGGGCAAGGCCGAGGTGCGTATCAGTAATCTTTTGAAGATTGGACGCGGTGCATTGATTGACCTTGACCGCGATATCAGCGACACCATTGAAATTTTTGCGAACGGACAGCGCATCGCTTTGGCCGATATACTCGTCAGCGATGATAAATTGGCTTTTCGCGTGACTAAAGTCTTCAAGCGCAACCTCTTGTTCAACAATTTTGCATTGCTGAACAGGTATAGTTGAGTCAGATCAGGACTGACGCTTCTAACGCCCAATTTTGATCGTGAGAATCTTTAAGGATTCTTTTAGTTATAGGGTGGGCATTCTTTATTTTTCGGAACAGTCATGGGGTGGGCGACGAAACTGAACCAGTTTCTCAAGGGTTGTTATGAATGGGTCTGGCCAAGCATGGGCTGGAAACGCTTTATCCATTTTCAATTCCTGAGACTTTCTCGCATAACTGGTGGGCGGCGTGCCATTGCGCGTGGATTTGCCTGCGGTGTTGCAGTGAGTTTCTCTCCTTTTATTGGGCTGCACTTTGTGCTGTCCGGCATCGCCGCTAGGACGATTCAGGGTAGTGTCGTCGCCGCCTTGATAGGCACTGCGGTCGGCAATCCATGGACATTTCCATTCATTTGGTCAGCGAGTTTCAGCCTCGGTTCGACGATCATTGATCCCCACGAACAAAACGCTTTTTCCTTCGATAAAGACTTCGATTGGGCGACCTTGATCAACAATCCGTTGGATATCTTTTTCCCGATGCTGATTGGTGCAATCCCCCTGATGTTGATCTTCTGGCCAATAGCGTATTTTACGACCTTACGCATCATCACTTGGCGCGACAAACGATACAAAGCCCGTAAAGCGCCGCAACTATGATCCTCGGTGTTGGCATTGATCATTGTCAAATTTCGCGCATGGAGGGGGCTCTGACGCGCCATGTCGCCGGTTTGATCAAGCGCTATTTTCCGGGAGAAGTAATCTATTGTTCGCACTCTACCCATCGCCGTATTGCACGCTTTGCGATGCACTTTGCGGCAAAGGAAGCCACCGCTAAAGCTCTCGGCACTGGGTTTTGCCAAGGGGTCTCGCTCTCCACCATCGAAGTGATTCACTTACCAAGCGGACAGCCCACCATTCGTCTCCACGGAGCGGCTCAAACTCGGCTTCAAACTTTAACCCCACAAGGGATGCAGCCTCAGATTGCAGTATCACTCACCGACGAGGCCGATCTCGCCTCAGCAATCTGCGTCATCGAAGCGACATGAACTTTGCTTTTTCAACACTGTTGCCCTAATAAGGGGGCTTGTTCGCCCAAGCGCACCCTAAAAAAGTACTCTTCTCAAACCGTAATGAAACTATCCACTAATCATTCGACCAATTCGCAGAAACCTGCACCAAGTTTCCTGCGCATGTGCTTCGACACCACCGTCACAGTCGGCTACGCACTGCTGATCGCCCTAGTGTTACGCACTTTTGTCATCGAACCGTTCAAAATTCCCTCTGGCTCGATGTTACCAACCCTGTTGGTTGGCGATTTCCTCTTTGTCTCGAAATATTCCTATGGCTATTCGCGCTATTCCTTCCCACTCGGCATTTTTCCATTTTCTGGCCGCATCGTGTCCAAAAAACCTAAGCGCGGCGATGTCATCGTGTTTCGTAATCCCAAGCGTGACGATGTCAACTACGTCAAACGCGTGATCGGGCTACCCGGTGATACGATCCAGATCAAGCGCGGGGTGTTGTTTATCAACGACAATCCCGCTCGCCGCACCGAAAAGCCCCTGCCCACCTATATCCGCAACAATGGGCGCGCCAAAAACTACATCGAGACCTTCCCGAACGGTCACCAGCACGAAATTTTAGAGACAAGTGGCGACACCGGTTTTGCCGACGATAGTCAATTATACCGCGTTCCCGATGGTCAGTATTTCATGATGGGCGACAACCGTGATAATTCTTCGGATAGCCGTTTCCTGTCCGATCTCGGCTATGTGCCGTTGGATCATATTGTCGGTCGGGTGGAATTTATCTTTTTCTCGCACGACTTCAGCGGCGGTTACAAAATACGCTTTTCACGATTGTTCTCCTCGGTGACATAGGACAAACCGTGCCACAGACCACCCCGCCGCACATCTTGGGTGCCAAAATCACCGAATGTGTTGGGCATCCCGTTTCCCTCAATACAGCATTGCTAGAAACCGCCCTACGCCATGGTAGTAACCAAACCGGGCCAAACTACGAACGCTTGGAATTTCTGGGTGATCGCGTGCTGGCTTTGATGATCGCCGACATGCTATACTCCCTCTTCCCCGACAGCGACGAAGGCGGTCTTGCCAAGCGTCATGCCGAATTAGTGAGCGGCGCAACGCTGAGCTACATTGGGAAGACCATCAACATTGATACTGCAATCAGCATCACCGGCAATGCCGTCAACCGCGCTGTGCGCGCCGATGTTGTCGAGGCACTCATTGGCTATCTCTACCGCGAACATGGTCTGCCGCTCTGCCGCCAGTTCATCGATTCCTTGTGGCGTCCACTGGCACAGCAAATGATTGCGCCGCCCGATAACCCCCGCAGTACCCTGCAAGAGTGGGCGATGAAACGCGGACTTGCCCCGCCAAACTACATCGAAACCGCACGCAAAGGCAGCGAACACGCCCCGCAGTTCTGTTTTTCGGTAACGCTGGATGCGCTCGGTAGCGCTTCTGGCTGGGGGGGGTCTAAGCAGGCCGCAAAGGGTGCAGCTGCAGAAGTTCTCGTTCAGAAAATACCATAAAAGTAACGTAATACATGACTAAAACCACCTCTACCTACTGCGGATTTGTCGCCGTAATCGGTGCAACTAATACCGGCAAGTCCACCTTAATCAATCGTCTTGTCGCGCACAAGGTCAGCATCGTTTCGCGCAAAGTTCAGACCACCCGTAGCCGTGTACTCGGGCTGATTCAGAACCCGAAGCACCAGATTATCCTTGCCGATACACCGGGGATTTTTCGTGCCAAAACCCGGCTTGAACGCGCCATGGTTGATGTGGCTTGGCGCAGCATCACAGATACAGGCATGGCAGATCATGTGGTCGACTGTCTG
>JABSOH010000032.1 GCA_013216065.1 Alphaproteobacteria bacterium | reverse complement strand
TCGAGCAAATGCCGATGCCAGATATCATTCGTTGTTGATTTGCCGATCAGATTGATCCGGGCATTCCACCGTTGCAGTAGGGCGACATAGGCACGTAATTGTTGGTGCTGATGCGCAGAAATTGGGTGATGCTTTAAGAATAGGGCTTCGCTCATTGTGGTTCGGCAACGTTTAGACGCGGCAGCTTATTCGATTGGATGAGTAGCATCAAATGGGTCAACGCGCTGGGGGTGATGCCTTGGATTTTTGCGGCAGCACCGAGAGTTTGCGGACGATTCTGTGTCAGTAATTGCCGAACTTCGTGTGAGAGGCTGTCTAGGCGTGAAAAGTCCGTATCTCTGGGGATGGAGATGGCGACTTCTTTCCGCAGTTGGATGATTTCGCGCTCGTGCACTTCTGTATAGTGCGCGTAATGGCAATCCAGCGCGATTCGCTGTCGTGTCTCTGGCGCGATTGTCGCCAGTTCTGGCCAAATGCGTATCAGTTCGTCAAAACTGATCTGAGGAAAGCTTAGCCAAGTATATGCTGAGCGGACCACCCCGTCCTGATTCACTGGAATGTCAAGTGCACGCAATTGATGCGGTGATGCACTAAGTCCATGCAACAAGTTCAGCGCTAGATCTCGGTGTTGTTGCTGTTTCTGGTAAAGATGCATGCGTGCTGTGTCGAGGCAATCTTGCTCGATGGCAATAGGACAAAGGCGTTGCGGTGCATTATCGGCGCGCAGACGTAGGCGGAATTCTGCACGAGAGGTAAACATTCTGTAGGGTTCATGAATACCTTTTTGGGTGAGATCATCAATCATCACGCCGATGTAGCCTTCATGCCGTGCGATGATTAGATCAGGCAGTTCTTGGTAGCGATTCGCAGCGTTCAACCCAGCCATGATGCCTTGGGCGGCGGCTTCTTCGTATCCGGTGGAGCCGTTGATTTGACCGGCGAGAAACAATCCGGGCAGTTGATGTAGTTCCAAGGCTAGAGAAAGGTTCTTAGGATCGATGTAATCGTATTCGATAGCATAGCCGTACTGGACAACCTTAACCCGTTCAAGACCTTGGATAGTGTGGAGGAACTGGTCTTGAATCGCGATATCGATCGATGTTGATATCCCATTGGGATACACCAAGTCACTATTAAGACCGTCAGGTTCAAGGAAAATTTGATGGCTTGTCTTGTCAGCAAAGCGGTGCAGCTTGTCTTCGATCGAAGGACAGTATCGTGGGCCTTTGCTTACAATAGAACCATCGTAGGCCGGAGCGTGTCCAAGATTCCTGAGAATGATTTCGTGAGTTGAGGTGTTGGTGTAGGTGATATGACAGGGTATTTGTTGTTGTTGGGTGGTTTCTGTAAGCATTGAAAAGTAATGTGGCTCGTCGTCACCGAGTTGTGGTGTTAGGGCGTGATAGTCGATGCTGTGTCGATCCAAGCGTGGCGGAGTGCCAGTTTTTAGCCGCCCGAGTTCAAGACCGTAGGACAGTAGGCGTTTTGCAAGTTGCGTAGCTGGAGCTTCACCGTGACGACCTGCAGCGATTCGTTGTGTGCCCTGAAAAATGCACCCACGCAGAAAGGTGCCAGTGGTGAGAATCACGGCTCGAGCTGATAATTCTTCCCCGGAAGCGGTGCGGATACCTTGGCAATGCTGGTGTTGGACGATCAGGTCGACCACCTCGGCTTCTGCAATGGTTAAATTATTTTGGCTTTTGAGGAAGTGTTGTACGTATTGTTGGTAGAGTGCGCGGTCGGATTGACCGCGTGGCCCGTGTACTGCAGCGCCTTTGCGACGGTTAAGCAGACGATACAAGATGCAGGCGTAATCCGCTGCCTGAGCCATCATTCCGCCGAGAGCGTCGATTTCCTTGACTAGTTGTCCTTTGCCGATTCCCCCAATAGCAGGGTTACACGACATCGCTCCAATGGTGGCACGACTCATGGTGACTAGAAGGGTTTTGCAGCCTTTACGCGCGGCAGCGCAGGCGGCTTCGCAGCCAGCATGTCCGCCACCAACGACGATAATGTTCCAGTTTTTATCCATGAGTGTTTCACGTGGAACATGTTGAGAAAGGGCGATACTAACAGAAATTGGTCTTTTTGCAACTTCAGTGCTTGTGTGTAGACGATGCGAAACTATTTCCCAATGCAGAAACGAGAGAAGATAATTTTGAGCAGGTCTTCAACATCCACCCGGCCGATAATGCCCGCGATACTGTTCAATCCGATGCGCAATTCTTCAGCAATCAGCACTAGGTCAGGGTTTTGTTGAGTGTTTTGCGCGATGTGAACCATCTGCGTGACATTATGCAAAGCTTTTAGAGTTGTGTGGAGGGCGTGCTGGTATCGTGCGTGCATGATGATTGGAGCATGGCTGTTTCCCGCTAATTGTTGCAGGTGGTGATGCAGGAGATTTTGAAATTTCTCCAATCCTATGGCATGGGTGAGAGAAATTGACACAGTATTGTTGGGGTCAAATTTTGAAAGTATAATACCATTATTACAGTTAAATTCTTGATCTATCTTATTTATAATCAAAATATATGGTTGATTTTGCGCGATGGACAAGAACTCTTGATACGCAGAAATTGGTTGGTTGCCGTCAAACATAATCATCACAAGGTCTGCGATTTCGGCATGGGTACGCGCGCGCCGAATACCTTCCTGCTCGATAGGGTCATCGGTGTCTTGTAGTCCTGCTGTATCAACCAGCTTCACTGGATAGCCAGCAATATCCACGTGGTGCTCAAGGCTGTCACGCGTGGTTCCGGCAATCGGCGAGATAATCGCGGCTTGGGTTTGGGTCAGATAATTCAAGAGACTCGACTTTCCCGCATTACTCGGGCCGATGATGGCTATTTTGGTGCCGAGCCGCAAGCGTTCGCCTTGCGGAGTTGTGTCGTGGTGCTGGCGAATTTCTTTAGTCAATCGTAGGCATTCAGCCAGTATATGCGTTTCAAGGTCTTCAGGTAGTTCCTCATCTGGAAAGTCAAGGCAGACCTCGGCATAAGCGCGCAGTTCAGTCAAATGTCGCCACCAGCCTTCATAAAGTTGGTGCAGTGCGCCTCTGGTGTGTGCTAATGCCGCGCGGCGTTGGTGATCGGTTTCGGCATCGATCAGATCGATGGTCGATTCAGCCTGAGTCAGATCAAATTTTCCGTTGAGAAATCCGCGACGGGTAAATTCCCCGGGTTCTGCTGGGCGAAAATTGGGTATTTTCCCTAAAATCTTAAGAATGCTTTGAATGGTGGCAAGACCACCATGAAGATGCAACTCTATACAATCTTCTCCGGTAAAACTTTTGGGTGCTGCAAAATAAATATACAGGCCAAAATCGACAATTTCCGAACGTTCCGGATCATGAAACTGCGCAAGTTGTGCCTGTTTGGGCGGGGCTGGTGGCTGCATGATCAATGTGCCAAACAGTGTGTTTGCGTGGAGACCCGAAATCCGGACCACAGCGATGCCAGCTTTGCCCATGGCAGAGGATAATGCGAAAATTGTGTCACTGAAGTTCATAAGGAATGCCACAAGTATTGTGTGGTGCTATGGTAACAACACTGCTTGACCGATAATTTTCCGCGCCTCAAGATCACGGTGCGCTTGGGCTGCGTCTTTCAAGGCGTAATGAGTATTGCAGTGTAACTTGAGCCCATTATCGACTGCTGCGAAGAAGTCTGCTGCTGACGTGCGCAATTCTTGTGAAGTCGCAACGTAGTGACCGAGGGTAGGGCGCGTCAAATACAGCGAGCCCTTTGCCGCGAGAGTACCTGGCGTAATAGATCCTACTGCCCCCGAAGCATTGCCGAAGGAAACCAAAACGCCGCGTGGTTGTAGGCTATCGAGCGATGCATTGAACGTCGATTGCCCGACACCGTCGAAGACCACTGGTACACCAACCCCGTCGGTAATTTCCTTGACGCGGGTTGCAACGTCTTCGTAATCGTAGCGGATGACGTGATCACAACCATTCGCGCGGGCAATGTCTGCCTTATCGGCAGTACTCGTAGTGCCAATGACCGTGATACCTAACTGTTTGAGCCACTGGCAGGCGATCAGACCAACGCCACCAGCAATGGCATGAAATAGAACGGTTTGTCCGGTTTCGACGGGGAAGCAGCGGCGAATCAGATATTCGCATGTCAACCCTTTGAGGAGGCAAGCGGCAGCTTTGGAGGCAGGAATGCTGTCCGGGATGGCAAACACACGATTAGCAGCTACGTGGTGATGAGTGGTGTACGCACCGAGACCCGCACTGCAATAGCCGACGATATCGCCAACTTTAAGATTCCGAACTTGGGTACCGAGTTCCTTGATTTCGCCCACAGCTTCTGCGCCCAAAATCCCGGGTAGGGCGATTGGATACAGCCCGCTGCGGTGGTAAATGTCGATAAAATTTAATCCGATAGAAATGTGTTTTATACATATTTCTTGCGGCGCAAGAGAGGGAAGACGCAAAGGAACGTAGTGCAAGACATCGGTATTGCCAAATTGTGCGATTTGAATACCATAGGGCGTGTTCATGATGAGAACTCTGTTGGCTATACGCGCTGATTGAGGTTGCGGAGATTTTTTACTGTCTGCATGGATCGGGCAGTCTTATATAATGGACAAGCACACGTAAACCGCTTTGTACGACTGTTCCGTTCATGTCTCAATCAGTTTGGTTGAATTTCCTCCACCTATTGCCACCAGAGTTGGCACACCGCCTTGTTATCCGTTTGTTGCAGGTATACGGAGCTTTGCCATCAAGGAAAACTGAAACGTCTCAAAACAAGATTTCTTGCTGGGGGCTGAATTTCCCACATCGTCTGGGCGTGGCGGCTGGGCTGGATAAAGACGGCGAGGCCTATCGCGGTTTAATGCGCGCAGGTTTCGGATTTGTCGAAATTGGGACCGTCACACCGAAGCCTCAGATCGGCAATTCAGCACCGAGATTGTTTCGTCTGCTCGAGGATCAGGCTGTCATCAACCGCATGGGATTTAACAATCAAGGAATTGATGCTCTGGTCATGCGTTTGCACAGGCTTAGGGATCAGCCGCGACACGTATTGGGGATCAACATCGGGCCCAATAAAATCAGCACTGATCCCATACAGGATTATTTGGCATGCTATGCCCGCGCATTGCCCTATGCTGATTATTTCACTATCAATCTCTCTTCGCCGAATACACTTGGTCTGCGCGAACTGCAGCGAGGCGCAGAAATGCAAAAATTGCTAAGGCATTTGAATGTAACGCGTGATCAAATCGAGCGTGAAACCGGCTTGCGCCCGCCGATGCTGATCAAAATCGCACCGGACTGGACAGAATTGGACGACTTTTATCGTCTACTCGATGCAGGCGTGGCCGAGAGATTTGATGGTTTCGTCATATCCAACACGACCATTGCCCGCCCTGCTGAACTCACAAGCCTATATCGTGCGGAAACAGGTGGGCTTTCTGGCGCACCACTTTTTCCGGCCTCTACCGCATTATTGGCGCGCGCGTTTCGGCATCTATCTGGTGCTGTGCCACTGGTTGGTGCGGGCGGGATTTTCTCTTTGTCTGATGCTATTCTCAAATTGCAAGCCGGGGCGACGTTGTTGCAAGTGTATACTGGGCTAAGTATTGCGCCGAAAAAAATCGTGTCTCTACTAAAGCGAGACTATAACAATGCTAAGGAGAAGAGCATTTTCTGTTCCGAGCACTCCGAAAGCATGATAGGGTGCGAGGCTGAGAATCTTGATCAAGAGTACAAGGTTCGGCACTTTACCTTAGTCGCAGAATATTAGAGTTTTGCAATGGTCTTGAACGATTTGATCTTAACGAGTTCTTCCTTAACGCCCCGAGGGCGCTGATATCGTCTTATCAGTTATCGCGTCGTGGTTAACATTCTATGAAACCGAGTATGACAATGAACGAAGTAGTAGATCAACAAAATAATCAGACGATAGATATTTTTGTGGCGTGTAAAATCCGTCCTTATCGCCAACGCGCAGGCTTCACCCTGAGTGTCATCTAGCGGTTCTTCTGGAAGACATTTCTTTCCAGCAACTCCAGAAGTACGAAAGCGGTGCCAATCGCGTCAGCAGTAGTCGGCTTTTTCAGATAGCGAATATGCTTGCAGTGCCGATTTCGAATTTCTTCCCGCGGGTGGCACTGGATGAGCGTAGCGTGCTGTCGTTGTCCGAAGAAAAAGAGAGTTGAAAAACCTTGTTTTTTTGGGGGCCTCTTGCGAAAGGGGTGTACAGCTTAATGTCCTCGTGTATGCAAATAGAGGATCATAATAAGCGCGAAAAGGTACTCGACCTTTGCAGAAATTGGTGGATGGCTTTGTCGAATTTGAAGAGGCTTGGTAAGCGACGCAATATATCCCTGTGATATCATTTGGGTATGGGGTTTATAGGATGTGGTAGAGTTTCGCTCTTTTGGCCGTCGCCGTGGGCGGAAATTGCAGCCATTGCAGAGCGAGCTTTATGATCGCTTGCTACCGAGGATTTTCCTTGCGTTGCCAGATTCCGAGGCTTGGGATATGCGGCGGGTATTTCCGAATCTGGCTTTACCCTTGAATCTCGAAATTGGTTTTGGTGGTGGAGAGTATCTTTTTCATCGCGCTCAGGCCTTTCCCGAGCAGAACTTTATCGGTGCTGAGCCGTATGAAAACGGCGTGGCGAAGTTTTTGTCCTTGTTAGCAACGGCGTGGGACGTTGAAGCCTTGGAGGCGCGCAACGTTCGAGTTTATGACGATGATGTTCGTGACTTAATCGGTAAAATGCCGAATAATTTGCTGGATCGTATCGATATAATGTTTCCCGATCCATGGCCGAAGTCACGGCACCATCGCCGCCGCCTGATCAACCATGTCTTCGTGCAAGAACTTGAACGTGTTCTTCGGCCCGAAGGCATGCTGTGTATTGCGACCGATCACGAAGGATATTTGGAGGTCGTTCTGTCTTTAATACAAAGGTTTCCAAATTTTTGCTGGCAAGCCTCGTGTGCAGCCGATTGGCAGAAACCGTGGTACGGTGTGCACACGCGCTATGCTGAAAAGGCAGAAATCGCGGGTCGTCGCTGCTATTATCTGGATTTTGTGCTGAAGAAATAGATTTTACTTGATCGGTGTCGGATTTTTTGGCATAGAGGCTTTGTTGACTGATGAAGGCTTGGTCAACGTGCGCGCCGTGGCTTGCTCTGCGGTATCGCCGCAAGGCGGCAAGGGTTCTGGTGTTGCGCTTGCCTGAATGGGATGATATGCGCAACAGTCCGTTTGTCGTGTAATCAGACGGCTAGGATTTGTTCCTGTTGGGGGTCACATCACGGGAATTCTTCAGAATAGGTGGGCGCGAGCTTGCCTTTTTTTGTACGAGCACATTATGACTGTTGCGGTGGCCCGATCTGGGCTGGAACATCGGATCCAAGAGATTATCGAAGCCTCGCTTAATGCGATGGAGTATCGTCTGGTGCGGGTGCGCTATCAGTTTCGACCGCCATTTCCGGCGAGCAAGAAGGATCGTCGTTTGAAACGCATTGTGCCGCAACCCAATAGCCAGCTTCAACTGATGCTTGAGCGCGCTGATGGGCAGATTTTTGGCATTCAAGACTGTACACGAGTGCATCGGCATGCCTCGGCTTTGTTGGACGTTGCCGACCCGATTGAACATGGTTTTCAGCTTGAGGTCAGCAGTGCAGGGATTTTGCGTCCCTTAACAAGAAATAGTGATTTTACAGATTATGTGGGGCATTGTGTCGAGATCACCCTTGCGCAGATTCTCAACGGTCGGCGGCGTTTTAAAGGGCTGCTGCTCGGTGCCGATGGGACTCAAGTCAAGGTTCAGCAGGACGATGAAGAGTTCTCCGGTATTCCGTTGCAGCACATTGCCGAAGCGCGACTGTTAATGAGTCCTGTGCTACAAAAGCAGATTGAAAATATTGATAATACAGAAATTTAAACGAGGAGAGACCGTATGCTCGTAGGACGTAGTGATGTATTGCAAGTCGCCAGCAGTTTAGCACGTGAAAAAGGCATCAATTACGAGGATGTCATTATGGCGATTGAGGCGGCGATTTGCCACGCCAGCCAACAGAAATATGGTGCGGATTTGGATATCCGCGTCCAGATTGAGCGCAAGCACGGTCACGTCAGTATGCATCGATACCGCGAGGTGATGGCGGAGGATGCGCCGGTCGAGAATCCTTCGGCACAACTGCTGTTGTCAGAAGCGCGTGCGATCAAGGCTAATGCTGAGGTTGGCGAGTTCTTGATTGATGCATTGCCGCCGATCGAATTTGGACGTACTGGGGCTTTAGCGGCGAAGCAAGTGATCATGCAGCGTGTGCGTGAAGCTGAGCGTGTACGTCATTTTGAGGAGTTCAAAGACAAGGTTGGGCAGATTATCTACGGCATAGTGAAGCGTAAAGAGTACGGCAACTACGGCAACGTGACACTGGACATCAACGGTGCAGAGGCTTCCCTACACCGTAACGAGATCATCCCGCGCGAGAATTTGAATCATAATGATCGAGTTCGGGCGTATATCTACGAGGTTAAGCAAGATGTTCGCGGACCACAGATTTTTGTTTCGCGTACTCACCCGCAATTCTTGATTGAGTTGTTCCGTCAAGAAGTGCCAGAGATTTACGAGGGGGTGGTGGAAATTACGGCTGTGGCGCGTGATCCGGGTAGCCGTGCTAAAATAGGTGTAATCAGTAATGATAGCACCATTGATCCGGTGGGTGCCTGTGTTGGAATGCGTGGTTCGCGCGTGCAGACGGTGGTGTCTGAATTACATGGTGAGCGGATTGATATTATTCATTGGAAGAACGATGTCGCTGATTTTGTGGTTAGGGCCATTTTGCCTGCAGAGGTCAATCGTGTGGTTTTCGATGAAGACAGCGATAAGATTCAATTGATTGTCGAGGCAGATCAGCAAAGCCTAGCGATTGGCAGCCGTGGGCAGAATGTGCGTTTGGCGTCGAAGCTGGTTGGTACAGACATTGACATTATCACGGTTGAGGAGGCTGAAGCGCGCAATCAAGCTGAGTACGAAGAGTTGAGCAAGCTGTTCATCGAAGCGCTGGATGTCGAAGAGGTGATTGCGCGGTTATTGATTGCGGAGAATTTCGCCTCGCTAGAAGAATTGGCGTTTTCGCCGATTGATGATTTGGCGCGTATCGAAGGGTTTGATAAAGACCTCGCCGAGGAGTTGATCAATCGCGCGCAGTTGATGTTGCAAAAGCAGGCTGCTGAAACGCAGGCTCGTATGGACGAATTCAATATCGCCGAGGACCTGCGGCAATTTGAATATCTTAGTGATGAGATGATTCTTGCCCTAGGCCATCACCATGTCCGTACATTGGAGAGCTTTGCTGAGTTGGATACCTTTGAGTTGATTGATGAACAAGATGGGTATTTTAAGGACTTTAAGCCGAGGCAAGATGAGATCGAGGCCATTATTGTTCAGGCGCGGATTGTTTTGGGCTGGATAGAACCGGAAGAAATCGTCGAAGATGCTGAATCTGAGAGCGAACTATCCGATGTACACGCTGCAGCTGAAGCATTATTTCAGGATCAGACGGCTGAATAGTCAGTGGTAAAACGTCCGACGCAAATCCATATCTCTCTTACTGGAGACCTATGCGCTCCGGAAACGTTGCTGCGCCTGGTTCATAGTCCACAGTATGGTTGGGGTGTTGATGCCAAAGGCGATTTGCCGGGGCGGGCATGGTGGATCACGCCATCGGCTGAATTGATTCTGCACCATGCCGTAATCGCCCTTCAGGCAGAACCTGAAGAGTTGATTGCTCTGTTGGATTGGCATTTGCTGGAGCGGGTGCAATCGACTCTAAGCCGTGCGCGGCGTGCTGGACAGACCTGTATCGGCGGCATGCGCATAACGCAGTGGCTACAAGAAAATCCTGACAGTTCCGGGATATTGTTATTGCGGGCTTATGACGGCGGCTCGGGGAAAATGTGGACATGCTTCGCCGCACAGGGACGTCTGCCTGACGATTCTAGTTTGAGCCAAACTGAGCTTGGATCGTCGTTTCAGCGCGCGAAATTGGGCAGTGTGTTGGTTAAAAAATCGGGATTTTGCGGAGTTTTGCGTAATGAGTGCCAAAAACTGTCTCGTCTGCGTCACGGATGAAGGGTTTTGTTCACGGACATTATAGTGTTGAATCAGGCTGTAGAGCGAAGGACCGCGTGTTCTGATGAGAGTCCCCCCTCTCCGCGATTCTATGCTAGAAGAGGCAGATTTGCACAACAAACATGGTGTTTGGCAAAATCTGTGGAGTTTTTGAGCGTGTTGTGCGTATATTGTAGTGCAGTTTTGCGCTGTATTGAGTTTAATTAAAACCGAGTTTGATCTCGATATAGCGAAAAGAATTTCACTGCCAAGCGATAGTAGTGATGCAGTCGATGCGATTAATAAGAAGAGTACTAAAATGTCTGCAGATAAATCCAGAAAGCCTCCCGAAAAATCCGCGGGTACCGATCAGAGGCGCACACTTTCTTTGAAGAGTAGTACGGACGGTCTTTCGGCAAGGTCTGGTATGGTGCGTGGGCGCGGTAAGGCCACGGTGGCGGTTGAGGTAAAGCGGAGTCGCTCAACGCGTAGCGTTGGCGAATCCTTGGCCAATCGGATCAACCTTGGCCAATCGCTGTCGAAGAAGAGTACGCTGCAGCCGCGTGCGCTGGCACCGACTGCTGAGCGTGCGGGTTTTGAGGTGGATCAAGAGGCACAGCGTCAGAAGGCGATGCGTGCGCGCGAGATGCTTCAGGAGATCAAAACCCAGAAGTCGAAAGATGCGGCCTTTGCTGAAGAGCTCGAAGGAGCGCGACGCCAGCGTGAGGAACAGGCACAGTTCGCCGAACAAGAGCGTGCGCAGGTCGGATTGATGGCTCTGGAAGAGGCACAGCAGACTGCTTTACAGCGCGAAAAGGCAGCAACAAAGAGTGAACCTTCGGCAGTGGTTGAGGCAGTTGCCGCACCCGCTACGCCGAAAGCGCGCGAGAAGAAAGTTCGAGTTGGACGTGGTGATGGTCGCCGTCGTCAAGGTAAGTTGACGATTTCTCAAGCGCTTAGTGCCGATGGTGAACCATTCAATCGTGGGCGTTCTGTGGCAGCATTGAAGCGTCAGCGTGACAAAGAGCGCGCGCGCGCGCAGCTTCAGCGTGACCGTAATGAAATGGTGGTGCGCGAAGTGGTGCTGCCCGAGACCATCAGCGTGGGCGATCTTTCGAATCGGATGGCGGTGCGTGGTGCGGATTTGATCAAGCAATTGTTCAAGAATGGTATGGTCATGAAATTGACCGACATTCTTGATGCTGATACGGCGGAATTGATGGTGCAAGAGTTTGGACACAATGTCCGTCGTGTATCGGAAAGTGACGTTGAGGCAGAATTGCTCAACGAACAGGAGGCCGGATTTGATGCTACATCGCGTTCTCCGGTTGTGACGGTGATGGGCCATGTGGATCACGGCAAGACGACCTTGCTCGATACCTTGCGCAAGGCGCGAGTCGCGGCTGGTGAGGCGGGTGGCATTACCCAGCACGTGGCGGCGTATCGGGTTCAAGTCAATAAGACCCAAACCGTGACTTTTCTCGATACGCCCGGACACGAGGCGTTTTCTGAAATGCGCAGTCGTGGCGCAAAAGTCACTGATATCGTGGTGCTGGTGGTGGCAGCGAACGACGGTGTATTGCCGCAAACGGTCGAGGCGATTAATCATGCCCGTGCTGCTGGAGTGCCGATCATCGTGGCGATCAACAAATGTGATCTTCCGGTGGCTGATCCGCAGCGCGTGCGTACTGAATTGTTGAATCACGGGGTGATCGGTGAGGAAAATGGCGGCGATGCCTTGATGGTGGAAATCTCAGCACTGAAGGGCAATGGAGTTGATGATTTGCTCGATGCTATCTTGCTGCAAGCTGAATTGTTGGAACTCTCAGCAGTCGCGGAAGGACGGTCTAAGGGTGTGGTGATCGAGGCGCGGCAAGAAAAAGGCCGTGGCGTGGTGGCGACGGTGTTGGTGCAGTCAGGTCAGTTGCATAAGGGGGATATTTTTGTCGCCGGACACGAATGGGGTCGGGTCAAGATGCAATATGATGATCAAGGCAATGTATTGAAGGTTGCTGGGCCATCGACTCCGGTTGAAATTCAGGGCTTGCAAGGGGTTGTCGAGGCTGGTGACGAACTGGTGGTGGTGGCTGAAGAGGCGACAGCGCGTAATGTTGCCGAGTATCGCCAGGGCAAAATGAACGAAGCGCGTCTGGTGGCCTCCTTAAGCCACAATAGTGTTGACCAGATGTTCCAGAACATTTCGAACAAGCAGGCTAGTGAGTTGAATGTGATTTTGCGCACCGATGTGTTGGGTTCACAAGAAGCGATCGTGCAGGCGCTACACAAGATCAGTACCGACGAGGTGACGGTTAAAGTCATGCATAGTGGTATCGGTGCAATCACCGAGTCTGACGTGACCTTAGCAAAATCGAGCGATGCTTTGTTGATTGGTTTCAACGTCCGTGCCAATGCGCCAGCGCGGAATATGGCGCGGCGAAATGGAATAGCGATTCGCTATTTTGCGATCATTTACGAATTAATCGACGATGTGCGCGGGCTGGCCGAGGGTCTTCTGTCACCGGAGGAGCGCGAAGAGTTCTTGGGCTATGCCGAAGTTCGCGAGGTCTTCAATCTTACGAAAGGCGGGAATATCGCGGGTTGCGTAGTGACCGAAGGCTTAGTGCGTCGCGGTGCCGAGGTGCGTCTATTGCGCGATGATGTCGTGGTACACCGTGGGAAGCTTGCACAGTTGAGGCGCTTCAAAGACGATGTCACCGAAGTGCGCAGTGGCACCGAATGCGGTATGGCGTTTGAGAACCACGGCGATATTAAGGTCGGTGACCGAATCGAATGTTTCATCGTCGTCGAGGAACGGCGCAGCCTATAATCTTATTGCTCGAGGGTTTTCGGGCGAAGCGGGGATTGAGCATGTCATGTGCGCTGTACACAAAGGCTTGAAAACGCCCGGCAGACGGCAACTCAGGGTTGCGGAGACTGTGCGCCATAGACTCTCTAGGCTGTTGCAATGCTTTCCCTTGCAACACGCAGGTCGCCAAACCGAGGTCATGATTACAGTGACGGTGGTGGCAATGTCGCCGGATCTTAAACAGGCGCGGGTTTTCGTGCGTTGCTTCCATACCCAAACCATGCTGCCGGATTGGTTGCAACAGTTGCGCGTAGCACGTCGGAGCTTGCGTAGTGCGTTGAGGCTAGACCTGAAGTTTACTCCAGACCTGTATTTTTGTGAAGACGAGACTTTTGCTTACGCAGATCGAATCGAATCGTTGATTACTGAAGATCATCACCGTAGCGACAATAACCTGCAGTCATCATCATGATCTTTGCCGGCTTTGGGGGGCTTAACGCCTCTGATTGTCTACGGGATCTGCCTTGCTGCGGGTACGGCGTTGATCAGTATTTTGTGCACACTGTTGATTGAGGATGGACACTGTCCTGCCATCAGCAAGGGGGCGAGAGTCACGACCGCGTCGTCTTGCTGGGGGCACATTGACCGCTTTGGGCAGCAATATCTGCAATGGTTGCTGGTGATGTTTTTTCTCGGCTCGGCGATTCTGGTGTGGGCTATCCTTATAGGCTGGGTGCAAAGCCTATTTAAGGCGTTACGTCGCAAAAATATCAAAGTAAAATTAGTAAAAAGCATAATTACTGGAAATTGTATTGTGCATAAATCGCGATTCATGCTGCAAACCCAAAAAGCTTTGCCGTCTGATCGACGGTGATTTTGGCTAGATGATCGCCCGATGCGCCTTTAGGTATGGCTTGGCATAGTGTTGGGATGTTTTGTGTTGGGGCTCGCCTAGTCGCGTGCTGGGCTATGTCGGGATTTTCGCATATCTGTGTCTGTGCTTGGCAGTGGCAAGGCCACTTTCGTGTGCTATATGGAATTTCGTGTGGAGGGTCTCTATGTTGCCTTTGCAGAAAAACTCCTGTTGAGCCGTTCTGAACGATGCGCTAAACACAACGGGGGGTGTATTGGGTATTTTTCGATTGAGGGCCTGTAGCTCAGTTGGTTAGAGCGAACCGCTCATAACGGTTTGGTCGTAGGTTCGAATCCTGCCGGGCCCACCACCATTGATCTTGATTTGTACTTCACACCATGACTGATCCATCATCTCCAGAGGTTGCTGAGTTCGGGTTTGGCACAAAACATCCCGCGTGAGTCTTCCCGTTGCGGCAGCCTCTTATGTTGCCGTTGGGGCTGAGAAAGCGATTCTGATGCTCGAGTATCATATGGATTGGTAATTGGCCACTTATTACAGTGGTTCTGGTCTATATGGGGTCTTTAGAAGATCTAATCGTCAGCTATGTCGCCACTGGTATGAGTTTACCCTTGATGGTATTGGATAGGCAACGTTACTGGTGCATTTCCAGCACCTGTCTTACGTACCCGATTCATCGCCACCGTCATCAATTTGCGAAACTGTATGGCATGTTTGCACTGATCGACGAATCTTGCGTGCATACTGCTCTGTGGCAAGGGCATTATCTTGATAGTAAAACTTTGATGTATAGCTAAACGACAATTTTTTGATTCAATATTCTGATCCCGAAACAATTCATTGATTGAACAATGTCTCCTTTTTCCGATAGCCTTTGCCT
>JABSOH010000031.1 GCA_013216065.1 Alphaproteobacteria bacterium | reverse complement strand
GGATTGTCACGCACACGCACCGACAACACTTTTTGTCCGAAATCCAAAGAATAAGTCACAACAAATATATAATCAAAATTATAGCGTTTGGCTATAGCAACAAGAAATGCATGTAGATATCGTACGATAAGCTGAAACTTCCGAGCCAAGATCGTTTACAACATGGAGCGTTCGGGCTTGTTAGAGGGTGGGGGTTTCCTGTTACGCAGAACAGCGAAACAAACTACATTTGGAAATTGGCAATGACGGAAGAGCAAAAACAACAACTTGAGCGACAACTATGGAAGATCGCGAATGAACTCCGTGGGAAGATGGATGCAGACGAATTCCGAGATTACATTCTGGGTTTTATTTTTTATAAGTATCTTTCTGACAAACAGCAGCTTTTTGCGAACGCTCTCCTTGAAACGGAAGAAATCAAAGATTACCGTCAAGTAAAGGACAAGGAAGACCTTGCAGCCATCCAGGGGGAATCGCTTGAAAAGCTGGGATATTTTCTATGCCCGGGAGAGCTTTTTTCTGCCATCGCGCAGAAGGGCAACCTGAAGGTAGATGAGGAAGCCACTGACAACTTCATTCTTGAAGAGTTGCAAAAGATTCTAAACGCCATTGAACAAAGCACGATGGGCAACGAAAGCCAAGAGGACTTCAATAAGCTTTTCGAGGACATTGATCTGGGCAGCACGAAACTTGGGCGCACGCCGAAGGCTCGCAATGTCCTGATTGCCAAAGTATTAGCGCATCTGGACAAGATAGATTTCCATCTGGATCAGGTCGATACTGATGTGCTTGGTGATGCCTATGAGTATCTTATTGCACAATTTGCCTCTGGAGCCGGAAAGAAAGCTGGAGAGTTTTACACCCCAGGGCAGGTTTCACGCGTGCTTGCCAAGATTGTTACGCTGGATAAGAAGCGTGTCAGGAACGCCTACGATCCCACATGCGGATCAGGTTCATTGCTGTTGCGTATCGCGAAAGAGGTTGAAGTCGGTGCGTTCTTTGGGCAAGAGCTTAATCGCACGACCTACAACCTTGCGCGGATGAATATGATTCTGCACGATGTGCATTTCTCATGCTTTGACATTCAACAGGAAATTGTTAGGAAAATTTTGGACAGTTGATACGTTATTTTTTACGCATTCGTTCAAAGATGTATTGGCAAGGTTCATTTTTGCAATATTTCAGCAAATAAATTGGCAAAAGTATAATGAAGCATCAGGTGTTCCAAGCCTCTCTAAATCAACAATTGAGAAAATAAAAATTTTGCTCCCTCACTCAGACGAACAACGCAAAATCGCTAATTTTCTGGGTGCAGTGGACGAGAAGATTGCCCATCTCTTGCGGACAAGAGTCCTGCTTGAGGATTACAAAAAAGGCTGTATGCAAAAGCTGTTTTCTCAGGAACTCCGCTTCAAGGATAACAATGGCCACGACTTCCCGGAGTGGGAACCTATTTTGTTTAGTAATATAGCATTCCGTGTTGACATGAAGTTTGATCCTTGCGTTGAAAGTGATCAACCAACGCTAATTGAACTTGATAATATTGAATCTAGGGCTGGACGTATAATAAACGAATCCAGCTTTAAAGACCAAAAGAGCGTGAAGACACGCTTTGAAAGTGGAGATGTGCTGTTCGGCAAACTCAGACCTTATTTGAAGAAATTCGCTCGCCCTCGGTTTGCTGGTGTTTGCTCTTCTGAGATTTGGGTATTACGCAGTGTTAGCGTCTCCAATGATTTTCTATTTCAGTTGATACAAACCAGCTATTTTAATCAGCTTGCTAATATGGCCTCAGGCACAAAGATGCCTCGTTCTGACTGGAAAATTATTGCTGACTCTGAATTTGATATTCCCCACCCTGACGAACAACGCAAAATTGCCGATTTTCTGGCGATCCTGGATAAAAAGATCAGCCTGCTCACTGGGCAATGTGAACAGGTCAAGACCTTCAAAAAAGGTTTACTTCAACAGATGTTTATCTAAACAAATTCAAAACTGATGAATACTCAGACCGAAGCCCAGCTTGAAACTCTGGGCTGGGAAAAGGTAAAGATTTCCGATGAGCGCGACCTGCGGGTCAACCTGAAACGGCAGCTCGAGAAGCACAACAAGCTGCTCTTGTCCGAGCTTGAGTTCCGGCAGATGTTGAACAAACTTAAGCGGGGGAATATCTTCGAAAAGGCGAAAATCCTGCGCGACTAAGGTGGATTACATTTGCGATGATGGCACGATCGGCTATATCGAGCTCATCAATTAAAGTCGATCAAATGATCACAATCCCACTATTCGAGCCGATAGCCTTCGACCAGATCAAACTCGTTTTTGCGCATCAGTAAACCGATAGGACGATGAATCCGTGATCCGAACCCGAATCACGGCACCGATTTTAGTGGCGTCAATCGCGCGTTCGCGTCCATCGGACAGTGTGACGGCAATTTTGCCGCAAACTATGCTATCAAGTTTATGAAACAGTTGGGATAATTGCAGATTTGGTTGGCATATACACGAAACCTAGGGTCAGATACGTGTACCGCGCTATGTGTACCGCAAGTACCAATCCGCGTATTGTCGTTTTGAGAACAATACGTATGGAGGAGCATGGCTGGGGCGGGAGGATTCGAACCTCCGCATGTCGATACCAAAAACCGATGCCTTACCGCTTGGCTACGCCCCAACAGAGTGTTATGTATGCCTAGCCTATAGGGGGTTGGGAGATATCTTGTCAAGACGGCCTGTTTGCAGAAGTGGGCTTTTCTCGTGCATTGTTGTAGGTTTGTTGTTGCGTCTGCGTCAAGGCGCGCTAGGCTCCTGAATTGGGTATAAATACTTAAGGGAGTTTTGCATGCAACCGTTTACGAAACTCAGCGGCTTTGCTGCTGCTTTGCCGCTATTGAACGTCGATACCGATAAGATTATCCCGAAACAGTTTTTGAAAACTGTTAAACGCACTGGATTGGGCAAAAACCTGTTCGATGAAATTCGCTTCACGCCAGATGGCCAAGAAATTGCGGATTTTGTCCTTAATCGCGAACCGTACCGTCAGGCCAAAATACTGATCACTGGGGCAAATTTTGGCTGCGGCTCTTCGCGCGAGCATGCGCCTTGGGCTTTGGCGGATTTTGGCATTACCTGCATCATTGCGCCGTCTTTCGCCGATATTTTTTATAATAACTGCTTCAAAAATGGTATCTTGCCTATCGTGCTGCCTGAAGAGGCCATCGCTCCCCTAATGACTGCGGCGCAAGACCCGAACCGCGGAGAGATGGAAATTGATCTCGAAAATCAGATCATTCGCTATCAGGCTGAATTTCCCGTCAACGCGCTTACCGAATTTCGCTTTGACATCGACCTTGGGCGTAAGTCGCGCCTGCTGCAAGGGCTTGATGATATCGCCGAGACGTTGGGCAGTTTGCAAACCATCGAATCTTTTGAACAACAACGCCAGAGCCTTCAGCCCTGGCTCAGTCTGACCCAATAGTTCCTGATCATGAGCAAAAAAATCCTCCTCCTCCCCGGTGATGGCATCGGGCAAGAAGTCATCGCCGAAGCCGAAAAGGTGATCGGTTGGATGAACCGCGAATACGGCCTTGGGCTGGAGTGCGAACGTGATTTGATCGGTGGTGCGGCCTACGATGACCACGGCACACCGCTTAGCGATGCGACTTTGAAGCTTGCTCACGAAGCTGATGCTGTGCTGATGGGTGCGGTTGGTGGCCCAGAATACGATGATGTGCCGCGCGATGTTCGCCCCGAAGCTGGGCTGTTGTGGATTCGCAAGGAAATGGATCTGTTTGCGAATCTACGTCCGGCAGTGGCTTTTGATGCCTTGATGGCTGCATCATCGCTAAAGGCTGAGGTTCTTCAGGGTCTGGATATCCTGATCGTGCGCGAGCTGACCGCTGGGGTGTATTTTGGCAAGCCGCGCGGTATGGAAACCCTGCCCGATGGTACTGAGCGGTGCATCGACACCCAAAGCTACACCCGTTCCGAGATCAAGCGAATCGCCCGTGTTGCTTTTGATCTGGCGCGACAGCGCAATGGCAAGCTGCATTCGGTTGAGAAAGCCAATGTCATGGAAACAGGCGCGTTCTGGCGCAAAGTTGTGACCGAACTGCACCAAGCCGAAGGCGACGGCGTTACCCTAGAGCATATGTACGCTGACAATTGCGCCATGCAACTCGTGCGCGCGCCAAAGCAATTCGATGTCATCGTCACCGACAATCTGTTTGGTGATGTGCTCTCTGATTGTGCCGCGATGCTGACCGGGTCGCTGGGGATGCTGCCCTCGGCCTCGCTTGGCGCGGTCGATTCTGCGGGTAAACGCCCTGCGCTTTACGAGCCAGTACATGGCAGTGCTCCGGATATCGCCGGGCAGAACAAAGCCAACCCGTTGGCGATGCTGATGTCACTGGCGATGATGTTGCAATATTCGTTAGGTGCTGACGATGCTGCGAAGCGCCTCGAAGGCGCGGTGCAAGCGGTGCTTTCAGATGGGATTCGCACCGAGGATATTCTCGATTCCAGCAAGGGGCAACAAGCGGTCTCGACCAGCCAGATGGGTGACGCCATCATTGATCGTTTGGGGTCTTAGCGTAATCGCTTCGGTGGCTGAGCGCGCATATCCCAGATCTGTGACGGATGCCCATCCAAGCGATCCTCTGCAATCACCACTGGGATCGCGGGGAAAGCCTCACGTACGGCTTTAACTGTCCTTAAGGGCTGCAAGCCATGCAGATTCGCACTGCTCGCCACCAAAGGAACTCCGATGTTTTGGATATAATCGCGTAATGCAGCTAAATCAGGCATGCGCACCCCAACCCCGCCATCGGCCACTATGCGTCCATCGATTTGCACCCCTGGGCGTAATGGATAAATTCGCGTATGCGCGTCGAGCGGTTGCGCGTCGGGTAAGTCAACCAACGTTGCCGCCATTGCACGGTCCGCGACTAGAATTTGCATCGGTTGATCGTCCGAGCGATTTTTCAGGTGGTACAGAGCGCTTAGGGCGGCAGTATCGTCGAAACGCGCACCGAGGCCATACACCGTATCGGTGGCAAAGGCGATTACTGCGGGGGAAGTGATCATGACACTGTTCTAAATCAACGTGCCAGATATTACAAAACCTATGGCAAGCAAAAAATTACGTGTATTACAAAAAAATTTCC
This sequence comes from Alphaproteobacteria bacterium, assembly GCA_013216065.1. Classification (GTDB taxonomy): domain Bacteria; phylum Pseudomonadota; class Alphaproteobacteria; order JABSOH01; family JABSOH01; genus JABSOH01. The sequence goes on along the minus strand of JABSOH010000031.1, from coordinate 9,687 downwards.
TGCAAAATCCTATTTTAAGACCGTTGCAAAATCTTCTTGATAAGAAAAAGACTTTGTCCAAATTTGCCTATCTTGTGCTTCTGAGCAGAGGATTATTCTCAAATCAGGAGTGATCAATCCTGAAAAATCCCTCTTTAATCCCGTTTTTCTGCTATTTACCCTGTCGGAATTCGGGACGAGATTGCCCGTGGCATTGGAATCCTCACTAAAGCAGAGGGCATTCCATGACGTTTTTTAGTTGTTCCATCTTGATATCGTCTAGTGATTATTGCTTTACGAACTTTAAGAAGCTCTTGTTTGAACACTTTATTGTCTTTTGGTTCCAGAGTTATAGGCAATGTAAATTCTGATATCACCCTAGGAGAGTGGCGAGGTTTCTCGGAAGAATCAAATTCTTCAATGTGATCAAGAAATCTCTCAATGGTAGACCTGTTTCACAATATAGTAAAAAGACGATAAGATGATCCAGTTGATGCATGAGCTATTCGATTGACGTTTGTCGCCATGTTTTGGCTATTCGGGAACGGGAAGGGATGAGTTTTGCGGCCACTGCAACCAAATTTAAAGTTGGTGTTGCCAGCCTTGAACTTTGGTCCAAACGTCTTGATCTGCGCTCTTACAAACGAAAGATCCGCAAGATTGACCTTGAGCAATCGGCTGAGGATGTGCGCCAATATCCCGATACCTGTTAATATGAGTGTGTTGCACGTTTTGGTGATGGACAGTGCCACAACGGGACGAGACAAACTGGACAATCAACGATGCAAATTACACCCTCGAATTTCTGCTTTCACCTTCACCTGTCAGCGAACACAAATGGGTGCAGGCGAAATCCTTATGCAGAAAAACAAATTGCTCCGTGGAGGAATTGTTCACAAAACAACATTGATGGAATCATTCTTGAGTCGTTTGGCTATAGATTCCAAATCTGGCATTCCCTTCCAAATTCTGAATGGGAGTATTGAACATGAAGGTCTTATGGCGGCGTCCTGGTTTTTGAAGAACAACGCCTATCTTGTAAAGACGGGCAATGTGCGATCGGGGGCGTGATTGACTGGAGTTTGCCGAACAGTTGCTGTTGTGTCTGATTTATTACCGGGGACGTACACCAGCCAAGCCTTTCCGGGTCCGGTTTTCAGCACGTCTTCTCCTACAGTTTGTCGGCGCATTGGTGTGATTGACCTGCTCCCCTGTCGTCTCTCACTTATCTTGAGAGTCTGCGGGAATTATGGTTACAGGTTTTGTTTTCGTGCAAGCCCTCCGTTTAGCTCAAGCGTCCGGCGCGCTTGTGCCCGGGGCCTGATTTTTGAGCCGGCCTGACATGATTGTCATCATCTCGCCATGGAGACAGTTGACGCCGCGCGTCTTCGAGTGTTTCAAACAGCTCTTCGTTCAATAGCCCGTCTCGCAGGCTGCCATTGAAACTTTCGATAAACGCATTTTGCCGTGGTTTACCCGGCTCGATATAGTACCAGTCGACGCCATTCCTGTCGGCTCATTTCAGGATCGCGCAACTGGTGAACCCGGTGCCGTTGTTCGACACGATCTACGCGGGCTTTCCATAAACCCGCACCAGCGCTCGCAGGCAACCCGCGCGCCAGAAATGCTGGTATCGGGGCAATAAGGCACAGGTTCTCCCGGCAGCAGTCATCATTCACAGCCAAGAGCGCCGAAGGTGTCAGACAGGAAGTCAGGCGACCACTGGGCTGCAACGCCTCTAGGCGTTCCGGTGCCACCGCCGCTTCACGGTTAGCTTTTCCCCGCTGCGGTACAGTTTTTCCTGTGGTTCATTTTCATTCCCTTCCAGCAGCAAATTCGGTCCGGCGATATCCAAACCGTCGCCGTTTCGCCGCGATCTGTTTCATTTCTTTCCGGATATTCTGGTTGTTCGGCGGGCGTTCGCGCCGGACAGTCTCTGGGATCGACGCCGATCAGGCGGCATGCGCTGCGAGAGACGTATCGCATGAAGCGCCGCTTTTCGCCTCTGATCACGCGTCGTCAGTTCCCCCCTCCCCCGGGATATCTTTCAAAACGGCATTGTCCAACATCGTCTCTGCCAGCAGGCGCTTGAGTTGGGCGTTTTCATCTTCCAGAGATTTGAAGGCCGAGCATCTCTGAAGCCCCGCCATACCTGGCTTTCAGCTTGTAAAAATTCGACGGGCTGATGCCGTGCTTGCGACAGACAACCGCTGTCGGCAAGCCAGCCTCCTGCTCCTTGATCATATCAATAATTTGTGCCTCAGAAACCGGCTCTTCGCATTCGTCTACTCCTTCATAAGGTGGGGCAGACTCTACTTCAAAACGAGGGATTGTACGGAGGCAGGTCAAGATCAGTGCATTTTGTGTCTTGTCGATCCAATTGTTACCGCCAATGTTTTGAGATCATCCAGTCGTTCCAGTATTGGCTTCAAGTCGATGCCATACGCCCACCCAACCATACTCGCATCATTGCGATGGCTACAGCGGCGTTGATTGGCAGAGTTACGAAGGGTAATCAGGCCAGCCTGCATCAGCCAAGGTCTATACCCACACAAATCAACGAAAATTATGCTGCCGCCCGTAACTTAACATTGTTGATGATAGCCACCAGTTCCTTAACCTCTGCGGTGGGAAAAACACCGCTGACACCCTGGTCATCTAGATCAGTAAACGGACTTTCATAAAGAATTTGTGGATCAATGATTCCCTTTTCAGTCAGGTGATCAATGATCATCCCAATAAACTCAATTTGATTGGCTGTCAGCTTCTTTCTGTTGATAAAATCGCTAAAGGCCTCTTTCGCTGCTTCACGATCTAGCCCGATCAGAGACCTAATAAATACACCCACACCGCCATCTTTGCGGACGGTTTGCAACTTCTCATCATCCACAATACCGTTCTCTTTGAAAATGCACTCTAACTCTGAAACGCCCTGCGGGGTCAATTGCTTATTGCATTTTAGCTTTTGAAGAGTGATGTGATCTTTGTGTTGTCTCAAGAAGTAGCGCACTTTCATCGTGAACCGAGCCTTATTGGTTCCATTGCGGACATCAGGTAATTTTATTTCGGCGGTTTCTCCAATTTCATCTTCAAAGTCCGTATAAATAATTTTGCGCGCAGTCATTTCAATCAACTTAACGAGTTTGCGCAAACGCTGTCGAATAGTTTCGAGCATCTGAAGTGTAACGTCTTCCCAGTATTGATCAGTTTGCAATTCCAAAATCAACGTCATTTTGGAGGCGACCATCGGCACGTTTCTAAGTTCTTCTAGCGCGGCAACAATCTTGATGATCCGGTCTTGCAACTTGGTAAATTCTATATTGCCGCGCAACAAGGCAAGCTGAGACAGAAGGATGAGATGGTCGAATTGCTTAGCTTCTAGTTCGTCATCTTCAAATGCACTGGGCAAATCCGCAACCTTTTCGCGTAATTCGTTACGATTTTCGACAGACAAGTTCCCCCAAGCATCCTTATCCTGAAATTTCCTAATATAGCGGCGCTTAGGGCGAACAACAAAATTGTTCACATTCATTCCCAACACTTCGTCAAACAATCGCTGCTGGATTGATCTACGTAATTCGATCAAAGGCAAGAGTTCATCAGGTGTGGCCTTAATATAGGGCAGATCATCAATCTCACCCATCAAATCAACTCGCGCCACGAATAGCCTCTCGCCAATAGACATATCAATGTTCCCATCGGTCGTGTCCGGATTCTGATTGAAATACTCAAAGTTTTGACAAAAATCGAATACTCGGAAATTTTCTTTATGCTTGCCCGGACCGAGGATATCTTTGCAGAGACGGGTTCCTCGACCAATCATCTGCCAGAACTTAGTTTTGGATCGGACGATTTTGAAGAATACCAAATTGAGGACTTCAGGAACATCAATGCCGGTGTCGGGCATGTCGACTGAAACAACAATCTGCGGGTATTTTTTCGGATTGGAGAAGTCATCAATCAACGACTGAGCATAGTCGATGCTATGGTCTATCACACGGGCGAATTGCCCATTCAAGTGTAGATAATTGGCATCAAATCGCTCGACGATAAACCGGGCATGGTTGCTATTCTTAGCAAAAATAATGGTTTTTCCCAGTTTGTCGCCCTCGTCCACATGAAGACCATGCGTCATCAAATGTTTAAGAACCTTATCAACCGTATCTTCGTTGAACAGCCATTTGTTGACAGCGGACGCTTCCACCCGATCCGGGGCTTCGTCACCATCTTCTGTCCATTCTAGCGCATCCCATTCTTCCTTTTCTTCCTCGGACAAATCATCGTAGTGAATGCCCTCTCGTTGAAATTTGAGCGGTACAGAGATCGTCTTGGGAGGGACGAGATAGCCCTCAGAGACTGCTTCATTCAGATCATAAACATCTGTTGGAACGCCACGCTCCAGTTCAAACAAAGAGTAGGTGTTACGGTCGATTTCATCCCGCGATCTTGTTCCTGATCGAGTGCCCATCCCGCTTCATGGAGGAGCAAGTCGATAAAGGCATCTCGCGTCTGCTTTTCATTATAATTGTGGGTATCGGGAGCAACCTCGTTGGATTTTTTAGCCTTGGCAATTTCCTTCTGAAGGTGCTTGCTCTCAACTTCCAGCTTTGCGCGATCTGCTGCTATGTAAGCCTTTTTGTTTGCGTCTGCATCCTCGCGAAGTTTTTTGATCTGTTGAACCGTGCTTGCAGCAATAGTGACCGTCTCTTCAAGTTTTCCTGCATCAAATCTGATTTTTGCGCTTGGCTTTTCACCCCCCGCGTAAGTGCGCACCAGCCAGTAAGAAAAATGAAATAATTCCCTGACAGATGTTGTCGCCAATTGCGCGGAAATAGGCTTGGTGTCGTGTACTGCGCTATTTCCAAGGTCTTTAATGATCTTGGCTTTGGTCACTAGCGCATTGCCGACTAGTTCACGAAACGTGGGCTCATGGATCAGGGTGGACAAAGTAGCTTGATAAGGCGTACGTAGAGAACTGTCATACCGGTAAAGCCAATTCACTGCCGTTTCCAAAGCCAACCGCGCATGAAAACAAGCTCCACGCGGATCGGAAAGCACCGAAGTTTCTGCTTTGCATGCATGCTCGTAGACGCTGGAGAATTCGGTCCTGAGGAATGTAAACTGGCTCATGCATCCTCCCCATTTCCAAGCTGGCTCTCTAGTGATTGACGCACGAGCCCAATGACATAGAGCAAATCGTCAAGGCCGATGAATCGAATTTCAACTTCCCCATTTCCCCAACGGCCTATACCGGAAACATCCCTACACATGCCACGAGGATCGCTGATTTCAGAGAAGTTCATGTTCAGGTACAGGCGCAATTGTTTCGCCCGGGGAACAACATCGACGAAATTTGTTTCTGCCTTGTATGCTACGTAGAGTTTCAGGAACTCCTCATTCACACATGGATCAAGCTGTAGTACCTCGTTTCGGAATGCCTCGAAGAGTTCGCGCGTTGGAGAGTTCAGGAGGTGGGAGTGATTTTCTATTGAGTAGTCTGAAGTTTTGCTGGATTGGGCTTGGGATGTGGCAAGCACATCATCGGGAACGACAGGTGCCGCCCAAACGTCTATTGCTTGAGCTGCAAGCATGGACGCGCGTGCCTTTATCGCTTCCTCATCCCACTTATCGACTTGTCCCAAACCTTGATTTACCCGAAGCGGGCTTTGACTAAATCCACCGCTCATATCGCGCTTTTCTTTAAAGAGCCTATCGCTATATTCCGAGTTATATCTAGTCAGAGTAAGATTGCCGAGCGTGTGCAAATAGGTTTCGCGAATGCGCTTCCATTCCCCTCCCAATTCGTTTTGCCAACCAGAGGACACCCTTTCATTTTGAGGCATGATATGCTCGATCGTGTATTCATCAACATTTACCCTCTCTTTGCGCTCGTGGTTTTCGAAACGACGCAACCAGTAGCTGCGGTTTCGGAAGTTATAGAGGTCGCGACTCTGCATTTCGCGTTTGAGTTCTTGATCGCTAGGGAAACGTCGATATGACCGCATGAGTAGGAAGTGTACCTTGATGCTTTCGAGATAACGATCCTTCTTCAGCGATCTGGTAAAGGTTGCAAATGTTTTGTTCAAAGAGTTTGTCGGTATGGTGCAAATTGCTCGGCGGAAGACGTATGCCTCAACAAGTCGCACAGCCTCAAGAAACTCCTTTTTTGCGAGTTTACCTAAATCGTAATCCTGATAGAGTTCGAGCAGGAACGGATAAGCGACGTCAACTTTTAACTCACGGAGGTCATGGAAAGCCGTTTTCAGCGCTGAGTCATTCTCGCTCCCCATAACCATCGCGCAGTAGTATCGGGCGAAGTAGCGAACATCCTCAAGCAGTGCTTTCGTGCCGGATTGTTTGATTTTCGGTGACGCATGCCTTTTGAAGGCTTCATATACGTCGCTGAATCTCGGTATCTCGCCAGTCTTCATGGTCAGATAATGCCGCATGAAACTATCGAAATGCTTGTCATAGGCTTCCTGTCCGAAGGATACTTCCATCGGGTGCCATAACTGTGTATAAAGGCGCGTCTGGAATTCAGACTCAAGTCCCATGAGGATGAAATTGCGGATCAGATCGGCTTGGCTGAGTTTACGACCTGTTGAATTCATGCTCTCAAAAATAAGCTGTGGATTGTCTTCTTTTCTGGATAGGGCAACATAAACAATAAGCAGTTTATCCAATCCTTTAGAGATATTGGCGTTATCTACTGATGTTTCTTGAAGCTTTTTTTGAAAGAACGCGTAATTTTCAGCAATTCTTAGCGAGTGATTATCGGGTGGTTTTCGCTCATCGACAATTGCAAATAGTGTTTCTCGATCAACCTCAGACAACACCAATTTGCGAAATGCATCGCCCGATTCAAACGGATTAGTCAAATAGTAGCTTTTCAGCTTCTGTTTCGAGAAGCCTTTGTGCGGCTCGTCATCACCAACTGCCTCGGATAACGCTGCGATTAATAGTGTGAGCGTTGTAAGACGCTGCTGTCCATCTATCACTAACAGTGGAGTGTTGTGGGAATCATTATCTGCAATATAAACAATTGAACCGACGAAGTGGCCACCCAATTCTGTTGTGCCGGCTCTGAGGATATCGCTCCAAAGCTGTTGGCATTGCTCGATTTCCCAAGAATACTTTCTTTGGTAAATCGGGATGACAAATTGCATGGCATCCCGCATAAATTTTAAAAAACCTTGGTTTTTTGCTTCCATATTACCTCATGCTTTCCAATAGATATTTTTTGAATCAGGAAGATCAGTCAAGTATGGTATGAAACCCGATAGGAGCACGCTTACCGCTACAAGATCGCGCATCTCGATTTCTCGTAAGCTATTTTGGGGCGAACCACCATGGCGGATACCCGGATAGTTGCAAGTAAAACCGTAGAGATTTTTGGCCGCCTCCTTCAGCTTGTCATGCGGCCAAAATTTTACCTCATCATATATCTCGCTTAGCGTGCTCACGTTTACGTTGGGAAGCTGTTGACCGATGGACTCCAAAAGGTTCCCCTGTTTTTGGATACAGGTCATAATGTGCCCCGGGGTTTGATCCGCACGAAGGCCACGAATGGCGTGCTCAAATTCACGCATGCGCATCCCAAGATTCGGATTGCAATCTGTTACTTTTTTCAAGTTGCGGATCAGGTGCGCAAAAATTCCGGGCAGGGTGGGGTGAAAGGTAAAAGGGCATCTGAGTTCATAATGCAGACTGTATTTTTCAATGAAGTTTTCTATTAGTTCAAAATACTTTTCAACGAGCTTGTTTACCCCAAAATCGACTATAATCTGATGTGCATGTTCCAGAAACTCAATCCCCGCAATCTCGCAGCGAAGTTCCTCTGCTTTAGTGCGCAGAAATGCAGAGCGTGCCCACTTGGAATCATCGATAATTTCCGCTAGTGTGTTAACATCAAGCGCAGTATGGAATGCTCCCGCAAGCTCACGGTACAATTCACAAAACAGGTCTTTGGGCGCATCTTTGCGTCTGGCCAGCTTGGTCCAGATTTCGCGCCGCATTTCCGACCAGACTCCGACGATCTTTCCGTGCACGACTTATAACTCCCCTCTAAAGGCGCGTTGTTGCAGAGATGAGAAAAGATTTTTATACATCGTCAATTCATTTAAAAGAGATTCTTTCTGCTTTGCTATTTTTTCAATTTTTTTTCTAAAAGATTTTTGCTTCTCAATAGGAGGAATTGCTATCGCAATATTTTGAAACTCCTGTGCATTGATATTTGCCATACCAACAATATTCTTGCACATATTTTGGAGCGTGGTTTTCCCATGAAGAGAATTCATATAAGCGCTGATATAGTATGGGTCAGCTTGTTCATTGACTCGGGCACGAACCAAATATCCTGCCAATACCATTAAGTTAGGCAAATTAAAAACAGCCGTTTTCCCCACAAGCTCCTTGCTATTGGTTCGATTGAATAAGATATCATCTTCTTGAGCAGTATATTTTTGGAGTTCTGTCTCGCTCAGTTCGACGTGCTTTAAGTCCGACAAGTCTAATTCACCTTGATATGTGACATTGCTCATCCTTAAGACAGGTATGCCACAACCATCAGTGTTCGCTTTTTTTGACGTGCCATACTTTGCCTCTCTAATCAAATCGCGAATTGTGCCTGTTTTCCAACCCTTAGAGTTCGTTGTCGGATCACCAAACATTTCATAAAAGATGGCTTGGCCGAGGGTATTGAGGCGGTCGATGGTGCATTGACGTAGGCGACGAAGCTCATCGGCCTGATCCAATATCTCTGCAATCTGCTTTTGTTTGTCTAGGGGGGGGAGGGGGATTTTCGCATTCCTGAGCATACCTAGTTTTATGTATTTTATTATTCCTCCAATGCTTTGCGCCCGCAAAGTAACCAAGTAACTGTCCATAAAGTGGTAAAGATACCGAACATCTAAATAATTCGGCTTATTAATATCCAGAATGTATGTCCTCTGATATGCATCGAACTTTCCTCTATAATGTTTTACATTCAGATTGCCATTACCTGCCACCAAAACAGCATCCAAATCATATTTCCATCCGTCAATCCTCAATGGTTCTCGTGCACAGGTAAAAAATGGATACGCACCATTTTCAGAAGATGCATTCGCATCAAGTTTCCCTGTTTGGATGTTAATCAAACCACCTAAATTTTCCTGTTTCATCCCAGCATCTCCTCGAGTTTGGAGAGGCCTATACCGATCTTCATTTCAATGGCACGAATCTCGACGAGTATTTCTTTTGGTGCCGGATATTCCATCTCCAGATGCTTAACCTCCTTGTAGCGATTAGGAGAGAGAGCATACCCCGTCGCTGCAATATTCTCCTTTGTGACGCAAAAGCTTTGCGCCGTTCGGGGGTTCTCAAGCTCGCTACCGCTACGCGCCTCCCATCGGGTGAGAACATCTGGCAGGTTATTTTTGGCATGTTCGTCCTCAGCCAATGCTGTTGAAGGTGTTGGCCCCAGTTTTTCAGAGATAAGCAGAGCCGTGCGCTTGTCGTCCAAAGAGTAGCCATCGGCCTGAATATCGTAGAACCAGACATTTTCTGTTCCTCCCACATCGGTCTTGGTGAATACCAGTATGGCTGTGGACACGCCAGCATAAGGGCGAAATGTTCCAGAGGGGAGTTTAATCACAGCATCCAGTTTGTGATCTTCGACCAACATGCGGCGGATATCCTTGTGCGCCTTACTTGATCCAAACAGCACCC
>JABSOH010000030.1 GCA_013216065.1 Alphaproteobacteria bacterium | reverse complement strand
CGACAAGGTGATCGAAACACGCAAAGCGTCCGAAAAAACCTAGGCAGTACATCAGAAAGTCTTTTTGCTGCGCGCGGTTTTTTCTGCCAAGCCCGAAAGTCTTTGTCGGCGTGCAAGTTCGTTCCATACCGCTTCTGGGGACACGCTGGCTTGCTGCCACAGCACCAGCAAATGATACAGCAGATCCGCGCTTTCGGCGATGATGTCTGGCTTTGGAGTGGCCGAGGTACTTGCCGCCAACACCACTTCTAGTGCCTCTTCGCCGAATTTGCGCAAAATCTGCGCCTGCCCTGCAACAAGCAATTGCGCAGTATAGGACTCTTCGGGGCTTTGCTGGGCTTTATCTGCAATGACCTCGGCCAAAGCATCAAGTATTCTTGCATTCTCAGTCATACGCTATCCTTCATGATTCACCAGAGGCCGCACCGTTATTCCGGCATTCGCCATGTAGCGTTTGGCTTCGGAAATGCTGTGGATGCCAAAATGGAAAATAGATGCTGCCAGAACAGCATCCACACCGCCCTGTTGTACGCCATCAACGAGATGCTGCAACGTACCAACCCCGCCGGAGGCAATAATCGGCACCGTGACCGCCTGACGCATCGCCGCTAGAAGTGCTAGATCAAACCCTGCGCCAGTTCCATCACGATCCATTGAGGTGAGCAAAATCTCTCCTGCCCCCAATGCTGTGATCCTCTGCGCCCAATCTAGAGCCTGCCAGGCAGTCTCACGTCGCCCGCCATGGCTGAAGACTTTCCATACCCCGTCTACCGTCTTGACATCGATCGCCACCACTACGCACTGCGCCCCGAAACGCTGCGAGGCCTCAGCAATCAGGTTGGGGTCATTCAACGCCGCCGAATTGACCGAAACCTTATCAGCACCGCACGACAGTAGACGTTGATAATCCAAGACTTGCGATACGCCGCCACCAACGGTTAAGGGCAGAAATACGCTGTCCGCTGTGGCACTGATGACATCGTACATGGTTTCCTTACCCTCGGCACTGGCACTGATGTCAAGAAAACACAACTCGTCGGCCCCGGCTTGATCATAAACCTTGGCCTGCGCTACCGGATCACCCACATTGCGCAAGCCAACAAAGTTGACCCCCTTTACGATGTGACCGTCTTTGACATCAAGACACGGGATGATACGTACCGTAGACATCCTTACTATTCCATCACCGTAAGGACTTCGGCAAGGTCAATACTACCATCGTACAGGGCGCGTCCGCTAATCACCCCGGCGATACTCGGACAGGCCAGAAGAGTGGAAACGTCCTGCATTGAGCCGAGACCACCCGAAGCAATCACCGGGATCAACGTGCGTCGTGCCAAGGCCTCGGTGGCCTGATGATTGACCCCGGTTTTCATGCCATCACGGACGATATCGGTATGCACGATCCCAGCAAGCGGTAAATCTTGACAATGCTGCAAAACATCTTCGACTCGAAGACCACTCCCCTCTGCCCAGCCCTTGATCATGACTTCATCCTCGGCGGTATCCAAGCCAAGCATGATCCGATCGGGAAATTGTTGCGCCGCCACACGCAAAAACTCTGGGTCTTCCACTGCCGCACTGCCGATGATGACTTGCGCCATCCCCATCCCTAGCCAACCCTCAACGGCAGCGATGTTGCGCACCCCCCCCCCAAACTGCACCGGGATGTCAAGCTGTTGCACCAATTGCGCAATCATCGCGCCATTCATCGAATGCCCAGCGAAGGCGCCATCTAAATCGACGACATGCAGCCGCCGCGCTCCGGCTCGAGCAAAGGCTTCGGCCTGCGCAAGCGGATCCAGATTGTAGATCGTTGCATCATCCATGCGCCCCTGTTTCAGGCGTACACATTGCCCGGCTTTCAAATCAATCGCTGGATAAAATTTCATGTTGCATTTTTTATGTTTTCGACTTTACGGTCGCCAGTTGAGGAAATTCTTTAGCAGGGCGAGACCAACCTGTTGGCTTTTTTCAGGATGGAACTGCGTCCCCACCACGTTCTGTGCCCCGACGATGGCACCAAAGGTCTTGCCGTACGTCGCCTGCGCCCAAACATTGGCGGGCTTGGCGGCGTGAAACACAAAGCTGTGCGCGAAATACACCATCGCTGGCTGCGGCAGGTTGTGGGTCAAGGGATGATCGCGCGTTGGCACAATGGTACTCCATCCCATATGCGGAATCGCACAGTCTTGAATTTTGGCTAGATCGAAAGGCTTCACCCGCCCCGGAATCCAACCCAACCCCGAGCAACCATCGTACTCTTCGCCATAATCCGCCAGCAATTGCATCCCAACGCAAATCCCCAGAAAAGGCCGTTGATGCTCGCGTGCCTGTTGCTGGATCGCCACCAGCATGCCCGGACGCGCACTGAGGCTGTGCATACAATTGCTAAATGCGCCAACACCCGGCAATACAAGATGATCGGCATTCGCGATGATATCGGGATCGTTACTGAAGAGCACCCTATGCGCTTCGGCGACGTGTTCAAGAGCGCGAAACACTGAGCGCACATTACCCGAACCGTGATTGACGATAACACATTTCATGCTTACAGTATGCCCTTGCTCGAAGGAATTTCCCCTGCCCGGCACACATCCAGCGTCACCGCCTGACGTAAAGCGCGCGCAAGGCCTTTGAAACAGGCTTCGGCGATGTGGTGGCTGTTCTCGCCTGCCAGCGCATCAACATGCAGGGTGATCTCCGCAGCACTGGCGAAGGCTTTAAACCATTCCTGAAACAACTCACTGTCCATGCTGCCTATCTTGGAACTTGGAAACTCTACGCACCAACTTAAATGCGGTCGCCCACTGATATCGAGCACCACGCGCACCAGAGCTTCATCCATCGGCGAGAGTACCATGCCATAGCGCATAATCCCGGCACAGTCCCCAAGTGCTTGCTTGAATGCCGCACCCAGAATCAGCGCGCTATCTTCAACAGTATGGTGATCGTCGATATGCAAATCTCCCTTCGCTTCGAGCTTGAGGTCGATCAAACCGTGGTGCGCGATTTGTTCAAGCATATGATCCAAGAATCCGATCCCCGTTGCCACCACACATTCTCCGGTGCCATTGAGATTGATCGAAACCGTGATATCGGTCTCACGGGTGCTGCGGTGCTGTTCGGCGGTACGCATAGAGGTTATCCGGTGATTAGGGGCGATAGATTAAGGGGTTGAATTTTTCTACATTCTGCCTATGTCTGTCTTATTATCGTTTCAGCGTAAATTTCTCAAGTCCCCGCGCCATCTCTCTAACCTTAAGACAGCTCTCCATGCACGATCCCAACACACTTTATGGCACCACCATCATTTCGGTACGCCGCAAAAACCAAGTCGTTGTCGCTGGCGATGGCCAAGTGACACTCGGTCACAGCGTCGTCAAAGGCAGCGCGCGCAAGGTGCGTACTCTGGCTGGGGGAACGGTGATAGCGGGGTTTGCGGGCACAACTGCCGATGCCTTCACGTTGTTCGAGCGTCTCGAAGCCAAGCTTGAGCAATACCAGAAGCAACTTACCCGCGCCTGTGTCGAGCTTGCGAAAGACTGGCGCACGGATCGTTACCTGCGCCGCCTCGAAGCCATGATGGCGGTAGCGGATTGTGATATTTCTCTGATTTTAAGCGGCAACGGCGACGTAATCGAACCCGATGACGGCATTATTGCGATTGGCAGTGGTGGCAGCTACGCCCTTGCCGCAGCGCGCGCACTTGAGGCCGTGCCAAACATGGATGCCGAAACCGTTGCGCGCAAAGCCCTAGGCATTTCTGGTGACATTTGCATCTACACCAACCACCATATCACCCTAGAAAAACTCGATTATTAAATGCCAAGAATAGTTTTTTAAAGAAAGTGCCCGTCATGAGTATGAACATGTCTCCTCGCGAGATCGTCTCGGAGCTTGATCGCTATATCGTTGGTCAAAACGATGCCAAACGCTCGGTAGCGATCGCATTGCGCAATCGCTGGCGGCGACAACAGACTGCGCTCGAGATTCGCGACGAGATTCAGCCCAAGAACATTCTGATGGTTGGGCCAACTGGTTGCGGCAAGACCGAAATTGCACGTCGTCTGGCGAAACTCACCAGAGCACCGTTCATCAAGATCGAGGCGACAAAGTTCACTGAGGTTGGCTATGTTGGGCGCGATGTCGAGCAGATAGTGCGCGATTTGGTTGAAGCCGCGATTAAACTTGAGACGCAACGCCACCTTGAACTATATGAGGTTGAGATCGAGCAGCGTGTCGAAGAGCGCGTGATTGATGCTTTGGTTGGCAAGGATGCCAGCGAGGGTACACGCCAGAGTTTTCGCTGCCGTTTGCGTACTGGTGAGTTGGATCAGCAGGAAATTTCGCTTGAAGTGATGGATTCCAAAGCCTTCAACATGCCGCAGATGGATATTCCGGGCATGCCGGGCGCGCAGATGGGCATGATCGATCTGAGTGAAATGATGGGTAAGGCCATGGGGCACAAGCCGAAAAAATTACGTAAGATGAGCATCGCCGAATCGCACCGCATTTTATTCGACGAAGAGAAAGGCGCGATTCTCGATCACGAGCGTATCGTAGCGGCCGCAATTGACAACACTGAGCAAAACGGCATCGTGTTCCTCGATGAGATTGACAAAATCAGCGCGCGCGAAAACAGTCGCGGCAGCGATATCTCGCGCGAGGGTGTTCAGCGCGACCTGTTGCCCTTGATTGAGGGCACCACGGTGGCGACCAAGCACGGTTCGGTCAAGACCGACTATATTTTGTTTATTGCCTCGGGCGCATTCCATCAGTCGAAGCCTGCCGATTTGCTGCCAGAACTACAAGGCCGCTTGCCGATCCGAGTATCGCTTGATCCCTTAACCAGTACCGATTTTCGCCGTATCTTGAAAGAGCCGGAAAACAGTCTACTCAAGCAATATACGGCTCTACTCGCGGCGGAGGATTACACGCTGGACTTTGATGACGATGCCATTGAGCGTCTTGCGATCCTCGCTAGCGAAATCAACAATAAGGTGGAGAACATCGGTGCTCGGCGGTTGCATACCTTGATGGAGACCTTGCTTGAGGACATCAGCTATTTGGCCTCGGAGCAATCTGGCATGCACACCACCATAGATGCGGCCTTTGTCGATGACAAGTTAAAAAATCTTGCTGAGTCGACTGATCTTTCGAAATTTATCTTGTAGCTTGCTTTTGCCTCCACGATTGAAGTCTAATACCTTCGTGGGTGCGGAAATTCGTCGAGAACGCGATTTATCTCCACGAAGAACTTGTTGAGCACACTGGCGAAGTGCCGACCGAACTTGCGAAACCATCAAGAAAAAGACTCTGAAGTTGGGGTTTTATGCTTGCAACTTTCCCAAAGAGGTTGGCGCGTGCATCGGCTCTCCACCGGAACCATGGAGGAGGTCATCAGAGCCAATCCCGGTAGGATTTCATGTCGCGCACGACGCGGTGTCAAGTTGACAGAATGACCTAATAAGCGCGCATTGGTGGCGCTAATGCGTGAAAAATTTCCCCGGTTATTGCGTTTAAAACCGCGATTACGATGCAACAATTACCGAAGACGCATTCTGGAACAATCTTGCGCAGCACGCGATACAGAAAATTGCCAATAGCCAAGAGTGGAAGATGCCTGTTACGATCAATGACCTCGAGATTCTGAACGAGATCACCACCACGCTGAAAGCGCGCGGAGAGGAGGACTAGCCGCGCCTTTGGAGGTTGCGCTTGATCCGTCGTCACAATCGGCGTATGCTGCGGCAGGCTAATCTTATCCTCGTATGGAGTCTTATCGCGTTATGCCTTCGGACACTCAATCAACCTATTACAACGCCGCACCGGACCATACCCAGAACAACTCTAAGGTCGGATACGAAAAATCCTTCAACATGCTGCGCGAAGCTGGCCTACGCCTGACTTGGCAACGCATGCAGTTGATCGAATTGCTCTACGGAGTTGGTCACCGTCATGTGACGGTAGATATGCTGTACCGCGAGGCCCTAGAAAGCGGAGCTAAGCTCTCGCTCAGTACGGTGTACAACACCATGCATCGCCTATGTTCGGTGAATCTGCTACGCGAAATTTCACTCGGCAACGGCAAGTCCTATTTCGATACTGACACTTGCGATCATCAGCACTATTTCATGGAAGAATCCGGCGAATTATTGGATATTCCGTGCAGCCGTATCTTTCCGGCCCTGCCAACTCCACCACAAGGCACGGCAATTAAACAGGTCGATGTTGTGGTGCGCCTGCAATCAGCGGAATAAACACTGTATCCCTGATCCTTCTAGTCTTGGTCATTGATCACCTCTTTTGAGGTGCATTTTCTTTTGCTTGCGCGCGTCAGCCCTATGGAAACAAGTATGCCCCACACCCTTTGAAGGGCACCATGGACAATAAACCAGCCCGGAATTGTCTATGTCCTAATCGCCATGATAATGTTCAGCATGCAGGACGCACTGTTTCAACTGTTGTCCGATAGTGGCTTGATGCTGAAACATTGTCGTCATGCTCGGCCTGATTGGTGGTGGATTGATCGGGGTCTATCCTGCCGCCAACCACAGGCTGTTTGGTGCGCTTTAGCGCTGCCTGTCCCGTCTGTACCATCCATCAAGGAGTATTATTTCTCGGCGGCTTTATGTGCTTTTACCTTGGTCCATCGCTGATACTGCTCATCTAGGCCACGCCGTCGTTTTCCGTGAGCCCGTTCTTTAGTTTCCTTGTTCTCGGTGCTGTTCATTATTTCAGCACTGGGCTTGATGGCACTGTCAAAAAAATATTGGGGCTGGCACCTGACTTAAAATAAGTTAGGTGTTGTCTATGCATGTAAAGCATTGTAAATTTTCAAGAAATAAGAAATTGAAATTCATGAAATACTTTATTGCGGGTTCGACAGCGAGAACAGCAGCCGAACTGGCAGGTGTTCATCGCAATACGTTTTTTTCACAATCTACGCACCGCCACTGCCGAGAAACAACAGGAAAGAGCCGCACAGTTTGCTGGAGAGAGAGAATTAGACGAAAGCTACTCTGGTGGTATTCGAAAAGGGAAACGAGGTAGAGGAACTGCTGGCAAAGTGGCAGTGTCTGGTATTTTGAAGCGCGGTGGAAATGTTTACACACAAACCATCCTGGACGCTAAAACGGATACTCTGACGCCCATTATTCGGCAGAAAATAACGCCTTATTTATATTGATAGCTATCGCTCGTATAACGGTGTCAGAGTTCAGGCGCTACAGGACCAATCATTCAACACTTTTTGCTCATGGACGTTATCATATCAATGGCATTGAAAACTTCTGGAACCCGGCAAAACGGCAGATGCGGAAATTCAATGGTATTCCAAAAAATACTTCAGCATGTTCTCGGAAGAGTGCGAATGGCGATTTAATACTGGTTTACCAAAAAAGCTACTTAAAGGCCTCGAGTTTACTCTCAAATCTCAATCTTAGGTGTCAGCCTCAAAGTATTTTTATCTTTTGATGAGCTAAAATTTTCGGTTTACTTCTGCCATCCTATTTTTTGCACGAAGAGAGATATTGCTATGTGCAGCAAGGCAACATCGCGCCTGGGGCTGTATATCCGTACCGTAGGCCTCAAATGTGCCGAAGCGAAAGTCACCCTTTAGCCAATATCGCTTACAACATGAAGCGTACGCTCTTCCTTGAACGAAGAGCGGCTATAGGATAAGTTCGTTTTGAGGCAGAAAAATACTGCCAAAACACCATCAAAATCACAGAATTTCTCCCAATTGTATCCTTACAAATCGACTAGATCAATTCAATCATCACAAAAGTACAGGGTTGATGGAAGTGTCCGATTTTATTGTCCAAGCTCCCACAACAAGATTGCTGCTGAAATAGTTGAGTTTTAGGACACGGGGTTTTCTACAACTCGAAACGCAATTTTAGTTTGGCTTCACGAAACCAACTCGCTACGAAGGCGAGGGTGAGGGCGAGGAGTAACACGATCCAGATCGTGTACGGGTGCTGGCTAAAAAAGGTTGGCGTGGCCAGAGGTTTCGGAATTCGGATGTTGATGGTACTCGCAATACCAAGCGCGCGCTCACTCAAGATGCGGCCATGAGCATCGAATACCACGCTGATTCCGGTATTGGCGGCGCGGATCAGTGGCAGACCTTCCTCGATTGCGCGCCAGCGCGAGATAGCCATGTGCTGATAGGGGCCAGCAGTTTGCCCAAACCAACCATCGTTGGTGAGATTCAATAACCATTGGGTTTCTCGGCCTTGGGGTTTGACCTCTGCAGAAAAAATACTTTCGTAGCATATCAGCGTGCTAAAATAGGGCAACAGTCCGACCCGCTGATTACTCAGACCATCACCGGGGGTAAAATCGACACCACGGATTCCGGCAATAGAGTTGAGGATTGGCAGGGGGGCGTATTCGCCAAACGGCACCAGCTTGACCTTGTCGTGCAGTAATTGGCGGCTACCGCTGTCGTGAATCGCAATGACAGAATTGCGAAATTGCTTGCCTTGATAGCGTAGAGTTCCGGTGATCAGCACACCACCTGCTGGCAATAGTGAGCCAAGGTCTTGCTGCAACTTAGGATAGGCATCGATATTAAGGTGTAGAGCAGATTCTGGCCAAATGATGTGTCCGATCCAGCCCGGAAGATCGGTAAAAGATAGGTCGATCAATTTGGTCAGGTTTTGTCCGGCAAGTTCGGGGTTGAGTTTGTCTTCTTGGCGGATGTTGGGCTGCACAATACGTACCCCAGCGTTTGACCAGAAATTGTAGTGGCTGTCTGGTGCTTGATCGAGGCGCACCAGACCCCAGATAGCGAACAACATCGGAATGGCTGTTGCAGTACCTGCGAGCAATAAGCGGCGTTTGGGTAGGACGATGGCTAAGGGAACTAAGAGTAGCGAAGCCAACACCAGCAGACTGTAGCTATCGCGTCCCAACACGGCGAGTGGTTGCAACATGAAGTTCCCGAAGCCGAAGCTTTGGCTGAAGTTGTTCCATGGAAATTGGAACAGGTGGCCACGCAGCCATTCCCCGAGTGAGAGCAGCAGTAAGAGTCCAAAGAAGCGCGACCAAGGTCTAGGCAATTGTGCAATGCAAGCCATAGGTAGGGCAATTGCGATTGCGAGTACGCTGGCAATGAAGGGAAGTGCGATTGGTGCCAACCAGTTGTGCATGTTGGGCTCGACGAGCATGGCGGAGGTAATCCAGTACATGCCGAGGGCAAAGTAGCCAAAGCCAAAGGCAAAACCTTCGTTGAAGGACTGGCGGGGGTGCGACGCACTGAAGGCCAGAAGTCCGAGCGTCACAAAGGCTCCGTACAGTAGTGGCAGCAGATAGAGCGGTGGCAAAGCTGTACTGGCAGCACCGCCCGCAATCAGCGCAAGTAGCAGTCGTTGCCGTGCTGAGGATTGTGCGATTTTTTTGTACATCAAAACGATATGACCGAGAGCTTACAAAGCAAGGCGCTTTTCGGCAGGGATGTGGTGGATACGGACTGTGCGGATCATGCGTTGATCGACTTCGACGATTTCAAAATCTAGTCCGCTACCGTGGCAGATCAATTCGCCGCGCTTCGGGATCCGTCCGAGTAAGCCATACAGTAGACCGCCAAGGGTGTCTACATCTTCGCGCAAGTCGTCTTGGTTTCGAAATACTCCGATAGTCTCCTCTAGCGCTGATAGTCGCACGCGCGCTGAGGTCAAGATACCGCCGGATTCTTCTCGGATCAAAGGCACCTCAGTATTGTCGTCGTGTTCGTCTTCGATCGAGCCGACGATTTGCTCAAGGATATCTTCAATGGTCACAAGACCGTCGTTGCCACCAAATTCGTCGACCACGAGCGCAAGGTGAGTGCGCTTTTCGCGCATTTCGAGCAGCAGATCTAACACCGCCATGCTGGGTGAAACGAATAGGCAAGGGTGCTGTATTGCGCTGAAACTGACGATTTTGCCTTTGGCTAAGGCGCGGAAGACATCTTTGATATGTACCATATCGGTCACGCTATCCAGTGTACCGTGGTACACTGGATAGCGCGAGTAGCTTTCCTCGACTAGGATTTTGAGGAGGTCTTGCTGGGAGCTTTTGGCATCGAGGCCGATGATATCGGTGCGTGGGATCATGATATCGGCGACGATCAGTTGATTGATGCGATCGAGGTTGGTGTGCATGCCTTGCACGAGGCTCGAGCCAACAAGTGGGTTCAGGTTATCGTCGCTGGGATCATCGAGGACGGTGATCGAGGAGGGTGCACTATTCATGAGATTCTAATTCGTAGGGGTTGTGGTAGCTAAATTCGGCGAGGGTGAGAGTCTCCCAGAGTTCCATGATATGGCGTTCGGAGTTATTGAGGTGATCGTGTCCGAGCAGATGTAGCAGGCCGTGAATGATGAGATGTGTGGTGTGTTCGGTGATGTCAAGGTGCAGGGCTTGGGCTTCGCGCGCAGCGGTCTCAAAGGCAATGATAACCTCGCCGAGGGTCTGTGTGACATGGCGAAAACTTGCGGGTAGCGGCGCGGCGGGGAAGGCGAGGACGTTGGTGGGTTGGTCTTTGTCGCGCCAATCGGCGTTTAGGGTGCAAATGCTGGTGTCGTCAGTGAGTACGAGGGTGAATTGGCTCGGGTGGGGGAAATCGGCAAGTTGGGTATGGAGGTAGGCGTAGGCTTGTATTGCGTGATCCTGAAGCCGTTGCTGTAGGGCGGCACCCCAGCGCGAAGATTCACACATGACATGTACTACTAAGGCCGAAGACCTTGGATCGGACATGATGGTTACTCGGCTGCGAAGGAGATGACAGTGCACACGATAACACTATCGGCGAAGCGGATTAGGCAGATGTCCTGATCTGATTTCGGGCGTTGTGCGGCATAGACCAGCCCGAATATTTGCCCCGGAAGCAGATCGATTTGGTTGAGATCACCATTGATAACCATTTTCGAATTGTCTCCGATCCGAGTGAGAAACATCAGCATCTGTTGCTGAGTAGTATTTTGAGCTTCATTGAGGATGATCGGAGCATTTTTCAAGGTTCTGCTGCGCATATAGGTCAGGGGTGCAATTTTGATTTCGATGGTCTGGCGGGGGAGTCTCTTTTCGAGGGCATCATGGATCGGATGTAGGTAGGGACCGGGATTCTCGCTGACTTCTCGCTTCTGGCGGATGAGGATGATGCGTTCAATCTCGTCGCGATACAACATCGAAACCGACATGGCGATGGAGAGAAAGGTCTTGCTCGTACTAACAGCGCCGAGACCAAAAATCATGGTGGATTCACGGATTGCGTGGAGGTGGCGGTCCTGGTTCTGGTTGCGCACGGTTAAGTTGAGACGCAGAGTCGTGAGCGCGTACCAGCTTGGATCAATGGAGGATGGGTTAGGCGCGTTCGGTGACGTGGGGCCAGCAGGAGGCGTTTGTAGCACAATTTTTGGTGCAATATCAGGCGCGAGTAAACTGCTTTGCACGGGCAGTGGGACCCATTGTCTCAGCAATTCGTTAAAGGCATCGGGCGATGGCTGCGTACCGTGACCGGTGCTCTGGTAGAATTCATCAAAAATTCGCGCTATAGCTTTGATGCGTTGGATGTCGTGTCCAATGACGGCAATGACCGAACCACGATGAATCACCAAAACATCAAGGGTTTCTTCGAACTGGGTGAGGTTTTCGTCGTGGCTACCGGCCAGCAACAGCGATTTCTGGTTGTCTTCAAAGCACAATTGCCGAAACGCTGGCGGGATGGGGCGATCAAGCGCAAGAGCAGATAGAGACATACAGGATTTCACACCGCAGGGATTTCAGCGTATATATAGCATAAGGGTGACGCGAACGGTAGCACAAGAGCGGTTTTACTCTAAAATTTGGTATTGGAGAATATTCGGGTGTTTTGTGATGACTGTATCAGGCTTGGTTCCTTCCTCCTCACGCCGTGCACGCCTATGGGCGCAGATGCTGCCCTGCGCGGCGGATGCGCCGAGTGATTGCGGACTGTGTCCACGTTTGAAAGCGTTTCGCAATGCCCAAAAGGCTCCGCACCCGGACTGGCATAATGCGCCGATAAACGGTTTCGGTGGTCTTGAAGCGCGCTTGTTGGTGTTAGGTCTCGCGCCGGGTTTGCGCGGTGCGAATTGTACCGGACGCGTTTTTACTGGCGATGGTGCTGGAGAGTTATTGTATCCGGTGTTGCAGCAAAGAGGATTTGCCAAGGGCGGGTTTGGCCATGGTGGTGCGGATGATTTGCGTCTGATAGACTGTCGAATAGTGAACGTGTTGCGTTGCGTGCCGCCGCAAAACAAACCGATTGGGGTAGAAATTCGTCAATGCCGCAGTTTTTTAATGCATGAGATTACTTTGATGCGCGAGTTGCGGGTAATTGTTTGCCTTGGTGGAGTTGCGCACCGTAGCTTGATCACGTTGCTCGGGCAACGTCAAAGTGTTTATCCTTTTGTTCACGGTGTGCACTATACGCTCAGCACGCCTGAAGGCCGAGCCATTACGCTTATCGATAGCTATCATTGTTCACGCTATAACACCCAAACCCGTCGCCTCACGCCAGAGATGTTTCAGGACGTTTTTCGTGCCGCCGCCGCACTTTTGGCGTAGGTTAGTGTCTTAATTGGCCTTGCGGCGCAGAAATTTCAGTTCACAAAAGGCTTTGAGGCTCGCTTCGGCAGAAAACTTTTCGAGGCAAATCTGGATCGTAAAGTTTGTGTTGCGGATCAGATCAGCGGTGACTCCGTCAGGATGCGCGCCCATTTTTTATCTGTGGCCACTTTGCCAACCGTGATGTTATCGAGTGTTGTCAATCCCTGAGTTATAGCCTTATCTCGTTCATCCCAAGTAGAACGTTTCGATGCCAGATATGAGGCATCAACGAAACCTCATGGATTAAACTCGCCTTATTTTAGGCTGTGGCGCAAGGTTGCAAAAATATCCATTGGCTTCCTGGTTCCCAAGCATTGGCAAAAGTAACCAAAAGTACTGTGATCTGGCGTACAGGCGCTCAAGATAAAATTGCAGAACCATTTTTCTGCATGATTTTCTCTTCAGTACCGTTCTATCTCACGGTCTGAAATGTCTTAGAAAAATTGCAGAACTACCATCCTTAAGGCGCATCCAAACCTTCGCGACCTCTATCTCTATACAAACTTTCCAGAGGACGACACAGAAGATCAAAATCAACCAGCCTTTCAGAAGCTCAATAGGAGTGATCTTCTGAAACAAAGCTATCTACGCTTATCAGCATCTCTTTTGCCTTACGCAACATCTCTGCTTCATGCAAAAAAACACAGGCATGGCAAAAGTAGACCAGAAATTTTAGTTCATCAAAAGATCAAAATACTTTTTCGACAACACCTTTATACTGAGCAACAAGTCTCACAAACCGACCCTTGCAAGGCGACAGAATCAGAAACTTGTGTTTGTTTTCACACACTCTCTCAGGGCAAAAATTCAAGGATAGGTTTCTACCGCATTACCCGCTATGAAGCGAATACTGGTAACAAACGGCACGATCATGAAAAAACGCTACCTCAGTGCAAACGAACTACTGCTTGCAAGCTATCAACTCGCCGCAGAGATCGTCAACGACAACTTCTACCCCGACTTTATCGTTGCAGTATGGCGCGGTGGTACTCCGGTTGGAATCGCTGTGCAAGAGTTCATGGAATACTGCGGAATAAACACAGATCACATCGCTATTCGCACCTCATACCACATCGGCATCGACGAGCGCAGCAAAAAAGCACACGTCTACAATCTTGGCTATTTGCTCGACAACGTCGAAGCCCACCACAAGCTCTTGATCGTCGATGATGTCTTTGACACTGGCAAGAGTATCGAGGCCATTCTCGAGATTCTACACCAAAAAGCCCGACGCAATACTCCCGAAAAAATCAAAATTGCCACGCCCTACTTCAAGCCCAATAAAAACCTCACCGAACGTCAACCAGATTACTTTAACGAACAACTTGATACTTGGCTGGTGTTCCCGCACGAACTTTGCGGCCTTCTGCACGAGGAAATTCAAGCCAACAAACCCGGCGTCGCCGATATTCTTGCCACCGTCAAACGCCCTTAAGTACTGGCAATAGGACTTGACATTCTCGGTGTGTAAACGCATAAACTTTTGTTTCAGGGACGCATTTCGGTGCATCACTCGAGTTCCGATAGCGTGGATTCTTGTGCGCTTTTCGTATGCCCTCTGTGGCGGAGTAGCTCAGTCGGTCAGAGCAGCGGAATCATAATCCGCGTGTCGGGGGTTCAAGTCCCTCCTCCGCTACCATTTCCCAAAAATAACCCCGCACTAGCCTGCAATTTTCGATTGTCTGCACATAGCATTGTTTTGGGCGTAGAAAGCCCGAACTATAATCGAACCTGATGCTTGATCATTTGAATGACGGTAACACACCAAGCTGATGTACTGTTGCGCAACATTGATCAACTTTGCAAGAGCACACCACCGCGGGAGAAGGTAACATTGTTGGGTTATTTGATCGAGATAAAATTTCCGATGAGGCTGAATTTGCGGAATTTATGGTTCCCACTAGATAGTGTAGTCATGAGATATTGAGCCATAGTGCGATACATCTGATGTGTATAGCGGCGATGCAGAGTTTTTGGTGTATCCTGTCGCAACCAACGTTTCAGGTGCAGAAAAGCGTTTTCTACGAGATTTTGTACAGGTGTTTATCGTCGGTGCGTTGATCGCGGCGATTTTTCTTTGGCGGTCCATGCCCCGCTGCATGGCCTTCTCAAGGACATGGTCGGTGTCATAGCCCTTATCAGCGATCAGATAATCGGCCCTTCAATCAGGCGGTCTGCCTCTTTACAATCTGCTCCTGTACCTTTGTGTAACAGGCGGAATGTCCTGTGCGGCCAGATGCAGTTTTGTGTTGAGCCCCCTTTTGTACGGCTCATCTCCTGATTGCCGCCTCTTGCGCCAG
>JABSOH010000029.1 GCA_013216065.1 Alphaproteobacteria bacterium | reverse complement strand
ATAAACAAGGCGTTATTTTCTGTCGAATAATGGGCATCAGAGTGTCCGTTTTAGCGTCCAGGATAGTTTGTGTGTAAATATTTCCACCGCGCTTCAAAATACCAGATACTGCCACTTTGCCAGCAGCTTTTCTACCTCGTTTCTCTTTTCGAATAGCACCAAAGTAGCTTTCGTCTAATTCTATCTCTCCTGCAAACTGTGCGGCTCTTTCCTGTTGTTTCTCAGCAATGGCGGTGCGTAGCTTGGGAAAAAACGAACAGTTGCATTGCGATGAACACCTACCAGTTCGGCTGCTGTTCTCGCTGTCGAACCCGCAACAAAGTATTTCATGAATTCTAGTTGCCTATTTCTTGGTAATTGACAATGCTTTACATACATAGATAACACCTAACCTATTTTAAGTTAGGTACCAGCCCCTAAATTTAATATATTGAAGATTCTTTTTAAGAAATTGTTAAAGTCGGATAATTTGAGGAATTTGCATGCATTTTGTTGTGTTTCAGAGCCCTTTTAGAAAGGGCTGGTGGATTTCGGCTGTGTTCTTCATATAGCAATGGATATTTTTGGGAATTATATACGAAACCAATCATTTTTTTGAAACAATGCTCACCATTCTGCATCTTGTGTACGATGATTCGATTCAGATAACTAAGGAGATGAGAAGTGGCTAAAAGCGCTACATCCGGCACAATAAGTTCTTTTCAGTTCATGTCAAGGTTTCCTGACGAGATATCGGCGAGGGAACATGTTGAGCGTCCAAGATGGGGGGCTCTGATCTGTGTTCATTGCGGCACGGCACAGAAGCGAATTTTGCGTTATCCTGCAGTAAAGAACTCAGGCGTGAAAAGGGTGTTTGGACTTTGAGGAATGTTTCCGATGTCGGGCAAGAAAAAATTCCCAAGAAAACACACCCGCATAACAAGTCGGTTGATTTGCGGGGAGAACTTATAGAGGCGGTTACGTCGCCTGGAGAATTGGTTGTTGATCCTGTGGCTGGTTCGTTTTCCGTTCTGAATGCCTGTCGTATGCGAAGCTGCAATCTTGTCGATCGGACCCGACTGCATATCAACCCCAGCGTGTTCCTTAATAGGCTATGGACGGTTCCGAAAACGTGTTGTGAATTTGGTTATTTTCTGGTTCTGTGCTTGTCCTGATGAACATGGAGAGATTGGTATCGAAGTCTGGAGTGTTGAGGATCGTTTGTTGGAAATTTTAGCAGGAGGTGATCCTTATAGAGAAACTCTCTGAGACTTTGAGATATTTCGTGAAATTCTGGAGAAGGCGGTGAGGAACCCCTGTACTGGCTTGGGCGGTTGTTCCGGTTTTGACGTTGTATTGAAGTGCTGGTGTTGCAGAGTCTGCACTATCTTTCTCTGGAAGTGACGTGATCGCTTGAGTTGGATGCGCTTTTGCGGTCTGGAGATATCCGCCTGATGCGAACACGCTTTCGTGAGGTCTTGATCTCAGCGAAAGTGCTTGATGATTCGTTTGTGCGGCGGGTTACGTGTCGCGTGCGGGCCAAATTATGGATGCCAGCCTTATTGCGGGTCAACGGACAACGAAAAAGCGGCGATTAGATTTGGCCATGTGGCGAAGTCTTCGCACAAGGATGTTGATGCCCGCTGGCCAGTGAAATTCACGACGGCACGTGCGAATTCGGATGGAACAAAGCAGGTGGATATTGCTCTTCCTCATCTTTGGTGACAAATCACACAGATCGATTGATCGCCAGCATGCCACCGTCAACTGGTGATGGCGGCGCACGTCTGCGTGAGGGTTTGATTGATTTGTGCAATACCCGTCCGCACGAGTTGGCTCAAGGACCATCACCAGCCGCATTCATCGTCAGAAGCCGCGCAATAGACCGATGAGCGTACGTAGCGCACGATCACAAATCACGCATCGGTCGAACATGTCTTCGCACAACATAAAGCACCGCATGAAGCTAAAACCCCATTGGGATTGCCTGTGCTCAAGCAGTGATCGTCATCTCTCTTCTTCATACAAAAAAACAGGATGACAAAAGTGAACCAGAAGTTCTAGCTGGACAGTTCCGGAAATGCACTGTTTTTTGATTGACGTATTGCAAGGTTGGTGCGCGGACTAGTTTTTGCTGCTTTTTTCGTTGTGCGGACGAGACGGATTGAATTTTTTAACGTCTTTTGAGTGCGTTTTGATCATGTTAAGGCACTGCGTGTGTTGAGCCATCGCCATATTTATACGCCATATTCGCCATTGCGTAACACACAAGAGATGCTGATAAGCGTAGATAGCTTGTTTCAGAAGATTATCCCCCCTATCGAGCTTTTGATTTTGACCTTCTGGGTCGTCCTCTGGAAAGCCTGTATAGCAATAAAAGGTCGCGAAGGTTTGGATGCGCCTTTCGGATGCTAGTGCTGCAATTTTTGCAAAATATCTCGGACCGTGAGATGAAACGGTACTGAAGAGAACATCATGCAGAAAAATGATTCTAAAATTTTATCTTGAACACCCCTACACCAGATCACAGTACCTTTGGTTACTTTCGCCAACGCTTGGGAACCAGGAAGCCAATGGATATTTTTGCAACCTTGCGCCACAGCCTAAGGGAGGCGGGTTGATCCGTGAGGCTTTCTTTGTTAATGCTTCACATCCTTGGGAGCATTTCGGCCAGATTGCAGGGACGAAAGCACGAGTCGAGCATTTCGTTGATCAAGTGCCATGCGTCTTTACACGCCTCAGGTGAGCCGGGTAGGACAAAAAAGATGGTTTTGCCCGCAATGCCTGCGGTGGCGCGGCTTTGAATCGCTGATGTACCGATTTTTTGAAAGCTCTCGGCGCGGAAAATTTCGCCAAAACCCAGCAATTCTTTCTCGACAACGAGTTGGAACGCTTCAGGGGTGACATCACGCGCGGTGATTCCAGTACCGCCAGTACTAATCAGCACGTCGATTTCAGGATCATCTCGCGCCTCACCAAGGATTTTAACGATCTCGGCTTCCTCGTCGCGTACCAGAAATCTCTTGATGACCCGATGACCGCTTTCACCGACCAACACGTGCAGCATATCGCCGGAGCGATCGCTCTTGAGCGTGCGAGTGTCTGACACCGTGAGCAACGCAATATTCAGTGGCGTGAAGTTCAATCCAGTTTTAATCGGCATGGGCAGTGCGTTGGATATCGTTCGAGGAAGGCTCTACCACCGCACCGACTTGAACCGCAGCCTGACGCGATTTTCGACCATCGAGGCGTTGGTACAGTGGCCACTTCCCTTCGAGGATCATGGTGAGGCTCGGAGTCTCTTGATTCAGACGCTTGCGATAAATCCATAGGTTGCTGAGGACAATCTTGATATAGTGCCGGGTTTCGCGTACCGGGATGATTTCGATGAACAGCAGGGGATCGTTTTCAAGCTTGAGCTTATCGCGCCAGTCGCGCAAACGCCCTGGGCCAGCATTATAGCCCGCGAGAGTATAGATCAGGTTATAATTAATCTCGGGCAGAGTCAGCAGCAACCTGAGGTACTCCTGCCCGATGATCAAGTTGAGCGGGGAATCTTGATAATTGCCGCGCGGCAGTTCGAGCCGCTTCTGCATCATTCGCGCGGTGCTAGGCATGATTTGCATCAGGCCGCGTGCACCAACAGAACTTTTCGCTTCGGCAATGAATTGCGATTCTTTGTGGATCACCGCGTACAACAAAGCGCGATCAATGGAGTAGCTGTCGTGGAATTTCCAGCGTGGCAGGGGATAACGGCTAATGCTGTGGCGTGTGCCGGCGGCGCGAATCTGTTTGCGTCCAAGTTTTAGAACGAAGTTCGCCATGCCTGCCCGATCCGCGACAAACGTCAGCGTCGCAAGATGTTCTTGAGTTTCATCGTAGCGCAATCGTGCGATTTCGGCTTGGGCGCGAGCGTATTCGCCAACCTCGGCGAGTGCCAAAATACGCTGTAAAGCCGGATAAGTCTTGCCCAAGACCTGCGCGCGCACGTTATCGGCGCGCAATTGCCAATCAAACCCATCTGGAATACTCAGCGCATAACGCGCCAATTGGCCATAAAAGCTGTACAGGTCTTGGCTGGCCTGAATGAGAGCTTGGTGCGCCTGCGTGACATTGCCACGGCGCAATTCCGTCCGCCAGACCCAAAAGCTCGCGGCCGCCGCAACGTCAGGGCTGGCTTCAGGATGACTGCCGAGGAAGGTAAAGAACTCGGCA
Organism: Alphaproteobacteria bacterium; assembly: GCA_013216065.1. Lineage (GTDB taxonomy): Bacteria > Pseudomonadota > Alphaproteobacteria > JABSOH01 > JABSOH01 > JABSOH01. Next base: position 10,847 of record JABSOH010000029.1, on the reverse strand, counting down.
GCAGAGGAATAATCCCCAAGTCGCCATGCCGCCAAACCCGCCCACCAATATGCCTGAGAAGGATAATTAGCATCAACACGCAAAGCCTCGTCGGCGACGGTGATGGCCTTCGCGTCGGCATCGTGAATGACGTAGCCTTTAGCGATATCTCCGAGGCTGTGGACGTATTCTTGATCGCTGAGCTCATTGCGCCATGTCGGCCTCCGCAACAGATTCCACGTACTGCTCACCCATCCCCTAGAGATGTTTTGCTTGACCTGCCACTGGATCGCGCGTACCGCACGTGAAGGTTTGTCGATCTTGGATTCTATCGTCGTGCTCTCGTCACTCGAACGTACGGCCTGAAGTGTAATTTTCGCTGGCCGCGTCGGGCGCATAAGCTTGCGTGTATTACTCTCTGAGCGGCGTTTACGCGCCAGACGATACACCCGCCCTGCCCCAGGATGATCGGCGTAGGCCTCGAGCCAATCGGCCAACTCGGCAAATTCTGAGCGATACCCCGTCGGATGCATCAAACGCTGGAAAATGACGTGCCCCATCAAGATTGGATTGTCAATCTTAGCGATATTTTTGTTTGCCTGCCGCCAGTCCGCATTGCGCTGAAGTTGAAAAACCTTATGATACAGCGTGCGGTTTCTGCCACTGAAGATACTCAGATCGTGGTGACTGTCGTCGATGTTCGGTGCCAAGAGGTACGGCGAAAACAAGTCGTCGGCAAATTCGGTTGCCAACGACCAACTTGCCGCGCACAGCAAGAAAGCCGTTAAGAGTGAAACAAAAACGTGTCGCATGATCGAAATCGAAAACTTCTTACCCAAAAAAATCTTCTTAGGAAAACTTTCGCTTCTTTAACACGGAACACCCAGAAGGGTAGGTTCCGGTTCGGCGACCCCTTCGCGGATACAGAACGTACGTAGAGTGTTTTGCAACAGCATGGCAATGGTCATCGGCCCAACTCCACCCGGCACTGGCGTGATTGCACCAGCAACCTGCACTGCCGAATCGAAATGTACATCCCCAACCAACTGAGTTTTTCCGCTTTCGGTCTCAATGCGGTTGATGCCCACATCGATCACCGTCGCCCCGGGCTTGACCCAACCACCGGGGATCATTTCCGACCGCCCAACCGCCGCAACCAGAATATCGGCACCGCGACATGTCGCGGCAAGATTTTTAGTGCGCGAATGCGCAATGGTCACGGTGCAGCTTTGCGATAGCAACAATGCAGCCATGGGTTTGCCAACAATGTTCGAGCGACCAACCACCACCGCCTCTTGACCCGACAAGCTTTTGCCAAGATCGCGCAACAACACGAGACAGCCAAACGGCGTACATGGTACCAATGCTGTTGGGTCGCCCACAGCGAGTTTCCCCGCGTTGACGACATGAAAACCATCGACATCCTTTCCCGGATCGATGGTGTTGACCACCAAATTCGAGTTCAAATGCTTCGGCAAGGGCAATTGCACCAATATCCCATCAACGCTCGAATCGGCATTAAGCTGCTGCACCAGAGCCAATAAATCGGTTTCGCTAGTCTCGGCAGGCAGTTTGTGTTCAATGCTGAACATGCCCACTTCTTCGGTCGAGCGTTTTTTGTTACGCACATAGACTTGACTGGCTGGGTCTTCACCGACCAGCACCACCGCAAGACCCGGCTTGCGCCCGCTCAGAATGGCGACAAATTCACCAATCCGTCCACAGACACGGGCTGCGGTCGCTTTGCCGTCAATCAGGGTTGCTTGAGACATGGACGCCCTCCTTCAAAAAACGTAAAATCTTGTATCGGAAAATTCTAGCGCGGCCAGTATTCTAATAGCAGATTGCGCAGAAAATAGACTAACAGAATCAACACAATCGGCGATAAATCCAATCCTCCTATCTCCGGCAACAGCCGTCGGATCGGTGCCAGTGCTGGCTCGGTGATTCGATATAGAAAATTCATTACCATATACACTAAGCGATTGCTGGAATTGATGACACCAAATGCCACCAGCCAACCGATAATGGCAACCAAAATCACTGCCCAAATATAAAGTTGCAAAACATTAGCGATCAGCAACAGAAGAGAATTCATCATTCACCTACTTTGTGGTACGTATCTGTTGGAGGATGTTCACCATGATACCGCACAAAAATCAAGGCTGGTTATCCATTGGCGAGCAGCAATTGCGTTATTTATTTGCCAAATGCGTCGTTGGTAGCACTTGTGAGTCCGGTTCTGAGACCAATATCGAACCAAAGACCGAGCACATACACGCTGTGTTGCGCATGCAACGGGAAAGTGAGGGTATCCCGCAGTGGTTCTTTTGGGTCTGAAACCTGCAAGTGAGCGCCCCGCTCTGAGTGCAAAGTACTCTTGGCGACGTGCACGCTTAAGCGTGGTATTTGGCGTGACAGGCTGTCAGATACTCACGCTCGATACCCTCTCCAGTACAGCAAGTTGATGCAGCGGTATCGTCTAATGATCCTTGGCAGAAATTGTATCAAGGCGCAAAAACTTTGCTCGAGGCCAGGCAGACTCAACAGGGGGCAAACTGCTGCAAATTGCCGCTAGGCAAGGCAGTCGTTCGGTACATTTTGCCCTAGCGCAAATGTACAGCAACAATTCGGTGCCGCTAAACCCAGAAGCCATCAATCCGCAAAGCCTGATGCTGTTCCATCTGAGACTCACTGCAGAGGGCAGGCACACCAAGGCGCAGACCACATTGACGATGCTGTATCAGAATGAGGATGGGGTGGCAACAGAATCTCGAACAAGAAGTGCGCGGTATTACACAACGGCAGCACAAGGAGGGATCGTCCAAGCGCAGTATAACCTCGGCTTGATCCCACGGGCACCCCGGGGTCAGAATCCTACGATCCTGAACGAGCCGCAAGACTGTGGCAGCAGACCAGCGACCAAGGCAAGGCGCAGGCGAAGGCACGACTCGGCTGGCTGTTATATCCCGGCGAAGGCATCGCACAAGATTAGCAACGCACCGTCAAACTTTGGCAAGAAGCCAGCAAAGACGGTATCGGGTTGGCCTATTAGGGGTCTTTGGACGTTACATGTCTGAAATGACGGCTAACCGACAGCCCGACTACCCCGTAGCGGCATTCTATCTTGAGCAAGCCGTACAAAGCGGGATCATCGAATCCACCTTCCCACTTGCAGAACTGCCCCGCACAGGCAAGGGAAGAGTGGGCCTCGGATCAGACTCGCGCGCGGACTAGATCAACAGGCCGTACAACACGATATCGTTTTAGCATACGGCGTTTTTGCCCACACTGGGTTCCGCGCCAAAACCTACCGACAGCTTACGAATTGGGCGTTTCGGAGGCTTTGCCTCCGTTGGTGGAAATGCAATTGGCGCAGGGTGAAAACCTTAACAATTGCTGAGCGACTATTTTCCCACGGTAGATTCCAGCAACTCTGAGGCCTTGAAAGCGATGCTAAATTATGGTGGAAAGTCACAGTCTTGACCTTGCCGACTACAGTATTTCGCCCCAGCAACGCGCCGAATGAACTGATTGCCGAAGGCGATGATTTGGCGATGCAACAGCAGCTTGCAACACAAGCAGCGGGCGATACGGCAGCAGGGCAGCAATGCTGGCTCGCGGCGGTGGCGGACAGTAGTAGCGACGTGGCGACGGTAATTACACTTTCTGATCTTTTGGAGGACCGTGATCCAGCACGTGCTTTGGCTCTGGATCAAGAGTTGGTGTTTCAGGGTCAGGTTGAAAGAAAGTATCGTCCGGGTTCGTGCTTTTTCAGTGGACGTGGTATACTATGGGATGTCTCTGCTGGATTTCAGTTGTTGTTCCAGGCGACCCGAAGCAGGGCATGTTCGTGCTGCATATGGTGCCGTGCGACTTTTGGCACAGGACGAGACCAGTGAGCAGTATACGGATTTGACCAACCAACTCTACCTTAAGGCCAGCAATGGCAGTATTTCATCGGCAAGTTACATCTTAAGCCAGTGTGTGAACGACACCAAAACGCGACAGGAGTTATTATTGCCACGTGCAAGCCAACAAGGCAGCGCACCTGCGGCACTCGATTACGCTGAAGAGTACTATCACAACCCCAACACTCCTTGGGAGAATTTGGCATCGTTCCACCAGCAAACCGCCCGCTTGCCCTTGGTTCGATTGCGCCTTGCCATACACGAACTGTACCAGCCGCAGCCCGAGCCTGTTGCGAAAGCACTCGCTACTATGCGTGCGCTCGGCCAAGCCGCCGAGCCTCGCACGCACCAAATCGCCCTGCAACATCTCGGGCAATTGTACATTTTAAGCTACGATCTGATCGGCCTCACGCCAAACCGCCAGCACGCACAGCAATATTTCGATCGTCTCGCCGAATTGTCACCGCCCCAAGCCGCCTTGGAGTGCGCATACCTTGCGCAACATTTTGGGGATATTGCAGTAGCACGACGCCATTGGCAAGAATCGGCGACGCCTTGGGTATTCTATACTCTGGCACAACACGCTGAGGATATCGCACAAAAGAGCGCATGGTATCAACAAGTTGCGGTGGGTAGTGTCGCGCGAGCCTACACACAGGTTGCTGCCGGGTTCAGTGCTGCCAATCAACAAAACTATCGCTTGGCAGTACAACGCGCCTGCACGCAACAATTTGCTAGCGGCACGCGTTGGACGATTCTCGATCAAGCCGTTGGTGCCAAAAAGGGCATCACGAGCAATGCCAACCTCACGCACGCCGAAGCGTGGTCTCTTTTGGCGGGTGGGATTCCTGAGGCGTTTTCAGCACTGGGTCGCTTGCGCTTTACGACCAACAACGATGATCCCAAAGCCGAATCCTGCTTGCGCCAAGCAATCTCTTTGGGACAGGTCACGGCTGGCATGACCCTCGGTCGGTTGCTGGAAAAGAAAGGGTCTGACTATGCCCTCGAAGCGCGTGCGCTATGGCAACAAGCCGCCCAAACCAGGGATCAAGACGGCACGCTGTATCTAGAGCATGGACATATGATCGTAGCATCGGCAACGCAAAGGACAGTGCCAAAACCTTCGCCCTGTATCGCTCGCTATTCGATGCCGAACACGAGGCGGCGGGCTTTAACCTTGCTGGAATGTACATCGCTGGACGCGGTACGGACAAAGACATCGCTAAGGGTCTCACCATCTTTGAGATGGTGGGCAATCGTGGTGATCCGTGCGCGTGGATGCAGCTTGGAAAGATTTTCGCTGCCCGCGACCTCGAAAACCGTTTATGACCTAGCGAAGGCCGCCGGGTTCTTGCTGTTAGCCGAACACTCCAATTACGCCGAGGCGTGGTATCTGCTCGGGCAGTTATACGACGAGAACTACGCATTACCCATTGATCTCACCCCAGCCTACGATTACTACCAGAAAGCAGCCTACCTTGGTCAATCTAACGCACAGTATCGCTTAGGTTTGGGTTATCGTTACGGCTATGGCCCCTTAGAGGCTGTACTCTTAACCGGTCGGTCATGCTTGGCTAGAACTTGCGGCGCAACAGGGCGATATAGCCGCCTGTATGAAGCGCGATAGGATTCTGGTAGACTTCAAAGCAGGAGACTTAGAGCAAGTCGAGCAACTGATCAAAACCTTAAAACAACAAATCGCACAACCATGAACAAAGCTATTCTGACCCTGACCGACAATGCACAGCACAAGATTGCTGCCTTGCTGGATGATGCCGATGCCGAGGTGCTTGCCTTACGGGTGAGTGTAGTCAAAGGCGGCTGCACGGGTTTTAGCTATGTTGTCGAGTACGCCACAGAGATCCCCCCCGGTGCCGAGGTGGTGCACGGTGACTTTGGCACGCTGTCGATTGATCCTGCTGCAGTGCTGTACCTGCTCGGCGCAGAGATGGACTACGAAGACACCACGCTGCACAGCCGATTTGTGTTTTCAAACCCCAACGAGTCGGCGAAGTGCGGTTGTGGCCTCAGTATTGCGTTCTGATCAGCGTGACATTGAGGAATCTTGATATGCATAACACCATACCTGCTCTCTCTTTAGGACTTGGAATCGCCATCTTGATTGGCTGTGGCAGCAACCAGGTGATGATAGCTACGCCGATAGACCCAACCCTACCGCCCGCCAAATCGTTGGAAGAAATTATCAAACATCCACACATCCGACACGCTGTCGCTGAGTACGACATGGCGGTCGATCACAAGGCACTTGCCATTTCCGAGGATGGTTACTGGGGCATGGCAAAGGACTATAACTCGACCGAATGGGCAGCGTGGGAGGCAGTGCGCGACTGTTCGGCGAAGCTTGAAGTGCTCTCCAGCAACAACAATGCCAAAATGCGCGGTTGTTTCCTCTACCAACTCGACGATGAAATATTTACCCAGCCGACCAGCATGCTGTCGGGCAAGGTTGCCATTCAGGCACAAAAATTATCGCTCTATACCATCGATCTAGGCAGCACCGCAGAAAAAGCCCACGCCCACCACGTAGCCAAAGATCCTCGCCATAAGGCTTTTGCGGTTTCACCTAGAGGTGAATGGGGATACGGTTTTGAATTCGGTCACCCCGACGATGCCGTCGATCATGCCGTTAAACTGTGCAATACCCACCTTAGCCTCCGTGATGGAGCCTGCGTGCTGTATTCTCTAAACGGTATAGTCTTGCCCAAATAGCACCAGAACCCTCAGACAGACCCTTTCAGAAAGTGATTTGTACACGCTAGAGCAGTTGTCAGTGCGGCACGCACTGACAGAAAAGGCCGAGCCGGACTAAGGTGAGTCCTGAGTACGCGACACGTGCGAGATTGACCACCTAAAGCAGCTTCTACCCGTGTCCGCCGTAGAGGCAGCCAATAACCATGGTGATATGCTTGATCATGGCGTACATGCGCCTAGTTGGAATCAGAATGCGCGACTCAATCTCTTGATAGCGCTGTTGGTGGTCGGCTGGGCGACCAGCCTCGCTAAAATCACCGTGGCAAATGTCGCGCACGCGTAAACCAAATTCATCTTCAATTACTTGAATCACGGTATCGATATCGAGCCGTAACGCCATCCGGATCAAGTCCTCACGCCCGGTGGCGTTGTGGTCAGCAAAACGCGGCACTCGGCTGATCAAGAACAGAATTTCCATGATCAGCACCAGACGGATCACTTGATGGCTATCGATCAACAGCCGACCATAATCGGACGGAGATTTGCCGTTGACCCCAAGGCGTTTCTGCAATGCGCGCAAATCCAGCAGATCATCGCAAAACACCGTGGTCAAACGCCCTACCGCTTCGCTACGGGTATCGTTTAATAGTGCGTCAGCGATGCTTCGGCACGAACGCACATGCCAATGCGCGGTGGCTTGCCAGGCGCGGTTAATCCAGAAGCTGCGCTGGAACAACGTGCCATAGGCGAGCAGCGTGTTGGTACAACCAAGCTTTTGAGCTTCGAGAGCGTGCTGCACCAGTAACCGAAAACGCTCCGAGCGGGTGTATAGCTCTTGAAAGCGGTCCGTATCGACCATCGCCGAGTGTCCGAGCCCCCCAATGACATTGACCAGATACCCTGCCTGTTGTAGCAAGGCATTGTGGACGATAGCACGAATTTTCGATGGGTCTTGCCGCGCGCCAAGGCTGCTGCTGGAACGTTTGCTGGGGCGAGAACCCGTTGTCGGCAGCATATTGTTACCAAACAAGTTGAGCAGATTGCCATAATCCGGGTTCTGGAACAGTTGATCGTGCCAACGTTTGATGCTCAGAAAGACGTCGAGGGCAAAGTCACTTTGGGCGTACAAAGGATCATCGTCTGCCTCATCGGCAAGGAACTCTGCTTCAAACAGTCGCGTGACCATGGTTGCAGCCAGCTCGGGATCGTGAAACCAGAGATAACCATCCCCGCCTTGGAACGAACTTTCGTGAATCACCGGGATATTGCGCTCAGTGCAAAATTGCCGCGCATGGGGCGAAAAAATGTATTCCTGCCGATTACGCACCGAACCACGCGCGCCGCCACGTCCAAAGGATTCGCCGTGGGTATTGAACAGGAGCAACGCCACCGAATCATCAAGATACTGCTGATGTACCCGAGCAAACTTGACCTGCAAACGCTCAATGGCGAGCGTCGCCGAGAGTTGCCCAATGAAACGCCCGGCATCAGAGAACCCGGTTTGAATCGCCAATCTCCCGCGCTGTTGAACATAACGCCGATAGTAGGTGTTCTGCATCAATTGTTCGATCACCTCAGCGCCACGCTCAAGACCGGGTTGGGTTTCAAACAGTGGTGAGATGTCAAGCTTATCGGCAACCTTGTACAGTTTCGCCAGATACAGCGTCGAGAGCAGAGTCAACGGACGTTCACATTCCGCAACCAATAGGCGGATCGGCTGGCACGAATCGACGTGTTTCAGTATTTGCTTGCTCAGCATCATCAAGCGCCCGGCAGTAGCGCGTTCGGTGTCGAGATCATGAAAATTCACGTCTTCTGGTTCGATGGTGGCGATCCGCACGTTCAAACGCTTGATCAATTGCCGAGAAGATTCTCCGCCGCGACTCTCCGAGACCCCACGACCGTCCACCGCGCGCATAGCGTTGCGCACCTGTAATGCGTTCAAGCGCAAATGAATTTCGCCAATCCCAAGACTATACTGGCGCATTTCCCGTGCCAGCAACACCGCCTCCAAGGTCTGATCCGCATCCTGACTGCTCGTCGCTAGGCCATCAAGACTCTCCGCCCAGTCCGCAGGATCAGTAACTTTGTCGTCGCGTTCGCTCAGGGCGTTCGCCGCCGTCGCTAGCGATCCCTTGCCATGCTGATAGGCCGTAAAGCGCGCAATATCTGCAACAGTGACTTCGTACTCGCGCACCATCGCCCGATGCAATTTTGTGGGCGGTGACATATCCGCCAACCGCTCAAGATAATAGGCCAAGATGATGCGTTTTTCCTCAAGGCGGAAACAGAAGCTATCGATCCAGCGGATGTCATCGCGACCATCAAGGTCATAACCAACCCAACTGGCGAGATTCATCGCAATCGGTGGCGTATCGCGCCAATCCTCGCCGTTCTCGCGCGCAACCTGCAACAGTTGACGATTCAGGCGCAGCAACCCCTGGCGGGCATGAGCAATCGCGACCATCACCCGATCGTGCTCCTCGGCCAGCGTAATTTTTTGCAACGGCGTCACCGTAGGTAACATCGCACGTTGATCGACGATACACCGCGCCAACGCTTGCGAATCCGGCGACGATAACCCAAAAACCGGGTGCGCCGTGAACACTAGATGGTAACGGTGGTTGCCCGGTTTCTGGATATATGCGCTGATCGCCACACGTTGTTCAGCCGCAAGCTTTTCGGCACTGCTCACACCCAGCATGCGGCGGGCGTCAGTGGTACGCACCAACAGCGCACGACGGGTAAAGTCCGCAAGGCAGGCCTCGATGTCTTCAAGCGACAGCACACCCTGATCAAGATCCTTCGACAAACGCTCGGCAATGATCAACGGCGGGTTGATCATTGGCACATCATGCGCCTGTTGGCGTAGGGTACTCAGTTGCTCTTCAATCAGGCTGGCCAAGCAACTCATCGTGCAGACTATTCGTTGAAGCGTCCGAGATTGCCAATCAACTGCTCCATCAGAGTCATCTCGCGACCCGAAGATGGAGTGACATCTTCATCGTAGCTCAGTGCAATCAGCGTATCCTTATTGCCTTTGCGGATGGTTTTCAGGATCTGCTCGACATCAAAAATCAATTGCAGCACTTGATATTCGGTAATATTGGGTTCCTCGAAACCAATCTGCTCGGTACGGAACGCAACATAGTGCCAACGGTTGTCGGCAAAGCTGTTGATGAACGCCGGAGTTCCCAGCACCTGTACTACGCTGGCCTTGGTCGAAACGCCAGGCTCAAGAGCCGCGATTTCCGAAACTCCGGGCATATAACCGTGTACCTGTCGCTTCGGCGCACAACCCGACAGCAGTAGTGCAAGCAACAATGCCGGGGCAATCATCATCACCGAAGTTTTCTGGGTCATAAGCCGCATCGAGACTTGATAGGGTTCGCTTGGGGAGTGTAGTATAGCATGAAACAAGCAAATCGTTACGGAAAAGCATGTCCAATGTTGTGTACATTTACAGAGGCTTCACGCTTGAGCGTCTATTGATCCATCTCGGCCTGTGCCCACGTTACAAACGTATCCTCGCTAGGGCGCGGAAACTGTATGCGCTGGTAGTTGCGCAAGCGCGACAGCCGGTGTTTTTCCGTGAGTGGGCAGTGCGCGACGATAAAGACGGGCGATACGAAATGTTGAGCTTGCATCTATTTTTGATGCTCGAGCGCTTACGCCTTGAGCCTTGTGACGACCCTAAGGACGACGTTGCCTTGTTGGGGCAGTTCTTGACCGAAGTCGCAGTGGCAGATTTGGAATACAATTTGCGCGAAATGGGCGTTGGCGATCTAGCGGTCGGGGGGCGTGTGCAAAAAATGACCAAGCGCCACTACGCACGCCTCGCGATGTATCACAAGCTGTTCGGCGACTCTGAACATCAGTATCTTAAGGCAGAAATACCGCAAGCCTTGATCGATTATGTCTTAAGCGACGACAAAGGCATCGCCCCACTCGCGGCACCGCACGGCGCAGAGCAACTTGCGATATATATTCGCGCCAATATGCTCAGCCTTGCCAAACAGCCTATATCGGAACTCGTTGTGGCACCGAATTTCACCCAATCCCCCGATCGAGCTGCCTAATGCCGTTTACCTATCAGGTCACCATTGCCCGGCCAAGGATGCGCAAACCTTCATGCCTGAAGCGGGATTCCCGCCAAATGTGCAGCAATCGCTACGCAGTTAGGCATCGTGGCCATTATACAGTTCAGTTCCAAGACCACCCTCAACATGCGTTGAGTTGGCGTAT